>CALWWS010000064.1 GCA_944385305.1 uncultured Oscillospiraceae bacterium
TCGGGGCTGATGAAGAACCCGGAGCTGGCCGAGGCGGTGGCCCGGGCGGTGATCCGGGGGGCGGGGGGCCTGCCGGTGACGGTGAAGTTCCGCCTGGGCTGGGACAAGGGGTCCATCAACTGCGTGGGGTTTGCCCGGCGGCTGGAGGGGGCGGGGGTGTCCGCCGTGGCGGTACACGGCCGCACCAAGACCCAGATGTACGCCGGCCGGGCCAACTGGGACTACATCAAGGCGGTGAAGCAGGCGGTGTCCATCCCGGTCATGGCCAACGGGGACGTATTCACCGCCCAGGACGCGGTGCATATTCTGGACTACACCGGGGCGGACATGGCCATGATCGGCCGGGGCTGCTTCGGAAACCCCTGGATCTTCCAGCAGGCGGCGGCCGCCCTGGCGGGGGAGGAGATTCCCCCCCGGCCCCCCCTGGCCCAGCGGTGCGAGACGGCGGTGCGCCAGTTCACCCTCTCGGCGGCCCAGAAGGGGGAGCACATCGCCTGTCTGGAGGCCCGCAAGCAGTACGCCTGGTATCTCAAGGGGGTGCCCCACGCGGGGTACTACAAGGAGCAGATTTCCCACATCTCCACCATGGAGGACATTGAACGCATCACCCGGGGCATCCGGCGGGATCTGACCGACGACGGATAGCCCGGCGGGGCGCAAAGGCAGGTGAGAAGGCATGACAACGGAAAAGGAGCTGGTGGATCGGGCCCGCGGAGGGGACGAGGACGCCTTTGCCGCCCTGGTGGAGCGCAACCAGGGGAGGATCTACGCCCTCACCCTGCGCATGACGGGCAATCCGGAGGACGCGGCGGAGCTGTGTCAGGAGGCCTTCCTCAACGCCTGGCGGGGCCTGCCCCGCTTCCAGGGAGAGAGCGCCTTCTCCACCTGGCTCTACCGCCTGGCCTCCAACGCCTGCATTGACTTTCTCCGGCGGGAGAAGCGCCGCCCCGTCCAGTCCATGACCCTCTCCCCGGAGGAGGGGGAGGAGGATCGCCAGCTGGAGGTGCCCGACGAGCGGTACAGCCCCCACCGCCAGCTGGAGCGGCGTGAGCTCACCCGGGCCATCCGGGAGGGGCTGGCCACCCTCACACCGGAGCACCGGCAGGTGCTCATCCTGCGGGAGCTGGAGGGCCTCTCCTATGGGGAGATCGCCGCCGCGCTGCACCTGGAGGAGGGGACGGTGAAATCCCGCATCGCCCGGGCCCGGCTGGCCCTGCGCAATTATTTGGTGCGCAGCGGGAACTTTTCTCCCACCGCGCCGTCCAAAGGGTAGAACGCCCCCGTGGGGCTGAAATTTTGCAAGAGAGGAGGTGTGCGGCATGCTCACCTGCGACCAGGCCCTGGAGCTTATCAGCGCCAGGCTGGACGACATGATCACCCCGGAGGAGTCCGCGGCGCTGGAGGAGCACCTGGCCCGCTGCCCGGACTGCCGCGCCCTCCTGGCGGATTTTGAGGCCATGCAGGCCGTCCTCCCCGCCGCCCTGGAGGCCGACCCGCCCGCCGGGCTGCAGGAGGACATCATGGCCGCCGTCCGCGCCGCCAAGCTCACCCCCCTGCCCCGGCAAAAGCCTGTCCGGCGCTTCCACCCCCGCCGCTGGGCCTCCCTGGCGGCGGTGCTGGCGGTGGTGCTTCTCGGCGCGGGGGTGCTGCGCCAGTGGCAGCC
Source organism: uncultured Oscillospiraceae bacterium (assembly GCA_944385305.1). Lineage (GTDB taxonomy): Bacteria > Bacillota > Clostridia > Oscillospirales > Oscillospiraceae > CALWWS01. Next base: position 1,664 of record CALWWS010000064.1, read on the forward strand.
CATCCCGTCGTCGGGAGGCTCTACCGGCACGGCGGACAGCGCCCTCACCGCCCAGTATGACGGCGCCTCTGGCGCCGCCGCCGCCCCGGCGGGGGACGGCGCTTCCGGGGCCGCCCAGGACACGGCGGACGCCTCCCTGCCCTCCTCCGCCGCTCCCCAGGCCGACGGGGACGCCCAGTCCGCCGCCCCGGCGGAGGAGGCCGCCGGCAGCGCCCCGGAGAGCGGCAAGACCGCCCGGGCGGAGGAGAGCCAGACATCCGCCGGCCCCACCCTGTACAACTCCCTGGACGGGAGCGGGGAGAGCGCCTCCAGCCGGGATCTCCAGCCGGAGACCGCCGCCGGCGGGGAGCCCCAGAACGCCCCTGTCCTGGCCACTCCCGCCCCCGCCGTAGGCGCCCTCAGCGGGGAGAACGGCGCCGACCCGGCCGCCGGCCAGGGGGAGGGCCCCTACTGCGGCGTGCTCACCCTGCCCGCCCAGAGCGGGCTGGATCTGTCGGCCTACCCCTGCACCCAGACGGAGGAGGAGACGCGCTACCTCCTCCCCGCCGCCGACTTCGCCGCCCTGGCCGCCCAGGCCGCCGGGCTGGAGGGGTCCGTGCTGGAGCAGGAGGGGGAGGACATCGACCCCGCCGCCGAGACCGGCCTTGTGATTGTGCCCCTCCAGTCTTAGAAAACAAATTCTTTGCCCCGGCCGGTTGGCCGGGGCGTTTTTTTGCGGGCTTTGCGCTATTTTTATAAATTTTCAGTTGTCAGTCCACCTTGTTTAATGTATAATAACGAATAGCGGTTGCATTTACCGTCCCGGGGGCGCCGCCCCCAGTCCAAAAGTAAGGAGAGGAAACAAGTATGAGCTATTCCGCGCAAAATATCCGCAACGTCTGTCTGCTGGGTCACGGTGGCAACGGAAAGACCACCCTGGCGGAGAGCATGCTATATGTCACCGGCGGCACCGACCGGCTGGGCAACCCGGTGGACGGCAACACCACCTGCGACTATGATCCGGAGGAGATCCGCCGCCAGATTTCCATCGGCGCGGCGATTGCCCCCGTGGAGTATAACGGCTGTAAGATCAACATTCTGGACACCCCGGGCTACTTCGACTTTGTGGGCGAGGTGATCCAGGCCCTCCAGGTGGCCGACTCGGCGGTCATCGTCTGCTCTGCCAAGGGCGGCATGAGCGTGGGCGCGGAGAAGGCGTGGAAGATGTGCCAGCAGCGCAAGCTGCCCCGGGTGCTCTACATCTCCAAGACCGACGAGGACAACTCGGACTACAACGCCGCCTTCAACACCCTGCGGGAGCGCTTCGGCAAGAACATCGCCCCCCTGGTGGCCCCCATCTGGGACGAGAACAAGAAGGTCATCGGCATCATCGACGTGCTCCACAAGCGCGCCTTTGAGGCCGGCCCCAAGGGCTCCCGGGTGGAGATCGACGTGCCCGAGGACAAAAAGCCCGTGCTGGACGAGCTCTACGACGCCCTGAAGGAGAGCGTGGCGGAGACCAGCGAGGAGTTTATGGAGAAGTACTTCGGCGGTGAGGACTTCACCTACGCTGAGATGATCCACGGCCTGCGCCAGGGCGTGCGGGACTGCTCCCTCATCCCCGTGGTGTGCGGCTCGGCCTTCTCCGGCCTGGGCACCCGCATGCTGCTGGACACCATTGTGGAGCTGCTGCCCAGCCCTCTGGAGGGCCGTCCCCTCATGGGGGAGAACGAGGCGGGCGAGGTGGACGAGTTCGTGGCCTCTCCCGGCGCGCTGCCCTGCGCCCTGGTGTTCAAGACCTTCACCGACCAGTACGGCAAGTACTCCTACGTGAAGGTGCTCTCCGGCTCCATCAAGCCGGACATGCAGATGGTGGACTCCCGCACCGGCGCCACGGAGAAGCTGGGCCGCCTGTACGTGATGAAGGGCAAGAAGGCCGACGAGGTGAAGGAGCTGCAGTGCGGCGACATCGGCGCCATCGCCAAGATGGATAAGGTGAAGACGGGCGACACCCTGTGCGACCCCCGCAAGGTGGTCAAGCTGGAGCCCCTGCCCTTCCCCGAGCCCTGCTACTCCGTGGCCATCGTGCCCAAGACCAAGGGCCAGGAGGACAAGATTGCCGCCGGCCTCACCCGCCTGAACGAGGAGGATCGCACCTTCAACTGGGTGAACAATGCGGAGACCCGGCAGATGGTCATCTCGGGCACGGGCGACATGCAGATGGACGTAATCCTCTCCCGGCTGAAGAACCGCTTCGGCGTGGACGCGGAGCTCTCCGAGCCCCGGGTGGCCTACCGGGAGAAGATCCGCAAGAAGGTGGAGGTCCAGGGCCGTCACAAGAAGCAGACCGGCGGCCACGGCCAGTTCGGCGACGTTTGGATGCGCTTCGAGCCCGGCGAGAGCGAGGAGCTGGAGTTCTGCGAGGAGGTCGTGGGCGGCGCGGTGCCCAAGAACTACTTCCCCGCGGTGGAGAAGGGCATGCGGGAGGCGGTTGTCCACGGCGTGCTGGCGGGCTACCCGGTGGTCAACCTGAAGGCCACTCTGTTTGACGGCTCCTACCACCCGGTGGACTCCTCCGAAATGGCCTTCAAGACCGCCGTGCAGCTGGCCTACAAGGCGGGCATGCCCCAGGCCAGCCCCGTACTGCTGGAGCCCATCGGCGAGCTGAAGGTGACCATCCCCGACAGCTACATGGGCGACGTCATCGGCGATCTGAACAAGCGCCGCGGCCGCGTCATGGGCATGAACCCGGACGGCGAGGGCAACCAGGTGGTGGAGGCCGAGGTGCCCATGGCCGAGATGGGCCGCTACGCCATCGACCTGCGCTCCATGACCCAGGGCCGGGGCTCCTTCACCTTCCACTTCGTCCGCTACGAAGAGGCGCCTCCGGCGGCTCAGGAGAAGGCGATTGCCGAGGCCAAGGCCATGCAGGACGAGGACAACTAAACAATACAGAAAACTGCCCCGGAGCACATGCTCCGGGGCAGTTTTCTGTTCTTTTTCGAATCTTACCGGAAAAGCCCTTCCACGGAGAGGTAGCGCTCCCCGGTGTCGGGCAGGATAACCACGATGGTCTTGCCCGCCCACTCCGGCCGCCCGGCCAACACCCACGCGGCGTGGGCCGCCGCCCCCGAGGAGATGCCGCACAGCACCCCCTCCTTCCGGGCCAGGGCCCGGCTGGCGGCGTAGGCGTCCGCCCCGCTCACAGGGAGCACCTCGTCCACCACCGTCCTGTCCAGGGTGCCGGGCACAAAGCCCGCCCCGATGCCCTGGATCTTGTGGGGCCCCGGCTTGCCTCCCGAGAGCACCGGGGACTCGGCGGGCTCCACCGCCACCACATGCACGGCGGGGTTGCGCTCCTTCAGATAGCGCCCCGTGCCCGTGATCGTGCCCCCCGAGCCCACGGCGGACACCAGCACGTCCACCTTCCCCTCCGTGTCCCGCCAGATCTCGGGGCCGGTGGTCTCATAGTGGGCCCGGGCGTTGGCCGGGTTGTTGAACTGGTCGGGCATCCAGGCCCCGGGCAGCTCGGCCAGCAGCTCTCCCGCCCGCTGGATGGCCCCCTTCATCCCCAGCTCACCGGGAGTGAGCACCAGCTCGGCCCCCAGGGCGGAGAGGAGGTTGCGCCGCTCGGCGCTCATGGTCTCCGGCATGGTGAGGATCACCCGGTAGCCCCGCAGGGCCCCGATGTAGGCCAGAGCCACCCCGGTGTTGCCGCTGGTGGGCTCCACAATCACCCCGCCGGGCTTTAACACTCCCCGGGCCTCCGCGTCCTCAATCATAAAAAGCCCCGCCCGGTCCTTGGCGGAGGAGAGGGGGTTGAACCCCTCCAGCTTGGCCACAAGCCCCCCGCCCGGGGCAAAGCGCTCCAGGGCCAGCAGGGGGGTATTTCCAATCAGCCGGGTCACATCGGCCGCAATCGCCATCTCACATACCTCCTGTGTTTCTTTCCGTCCAGTGTACCACGAAATTCATAGTAATTCAATAGGGTATCCCCGGAAAAAGAGGCCGAACCCCCGTTGGAGTCCGGCCTCTTTTTTCCACTTAGAACATGGCTACCACGGCGCCGGCGTAGGTGGCGTCGATGTAGTCCTTCACCTGCTGGCTGAGCAGAGCGTCGGCCAGGGCCTGAATGGCGGGGTCGGTCTCCCGGCCCTCCTTGACGGCCAGCACGTTGACGTAGGCCTGGGCGGCCTCGCCGTCAGCGGGCTCCACGGCCAGGGCGTCGGCCATGCTCAGGTCGGCGTCAATGGCGTAGTTGCCGTTGATGACGGCCATGTCCAGGTCAGCCAGGCGCAGGGGCAGCTGGGCGGCCTCCATCTCCACGATCTCCAGGTTCTTGGGGTTCTCCTCAATGTCGTTGATGGTGGCGGTGATGCCGGCGCCCTCCTTCAGGGTGATGAGGCCCTCCTCCTGGAGGAGCACCAGGGCGCGGCCCTCGTTGGTGGCGTCGTTGGGCACGCCGATCTGGGCGCCGTCGGGCAGCTCCTCCAGGCTGGCGGTCTTGCCGGCGTAGAGGGCCATGGGCTCGTAGTGCACGTCGGCGGCGCTCACCAGGTGGGTGCCATACTCGGCGTTAAAGTCGTTCATGTAGGTGATGTGCTGGAAGTAGTTGGCGTCCAGGGAGCCGTCCTCCACGGCGTTGTTGGGCTGGACGTAGTCGTTGTACTGCATGATCTCCAGGGTAATGCCCTGCTCGGCCAGGATCTCCTTGACCACCTCCAGGATCTCGGCGTGGGGGGCGGGGGTGGCGCCCACCTTCAGCACAGTGCCCTCCAGGGAGGTATCGGCGCTGCCGGTCTCGGCGGGGGCGCTGGCGGAGGGGGCGGGGCTGCCGGTCTCAGCGGGGGTATTGCTGCTGCCGCAGCCGGCCAGCAGGCCGGCTGCCAGCACGCCCGCCAGGAGCAGGGAGGCAAACTTCTTCATCATTTCATTCTCCTTTTTCATTGGTTGGGATATGTGAACCGCAAGCGGATTTCACCAGATGGACGGGAGGGGCGGCTTACTGGAGGCCCGCCTTCTCACCCCGGTGGGACTTCAGGCTCTTCTTCCGGCCGGCCTTGTCCCCGATGCGCCGATCCAGGCGCAGGGAGGTGCGGGTGCCCACCGACTGGATGATCTGCACCAGGACGACCAGCAGGATCACCGCGCCGTACTCGATGATGAGCTTTTTCCGGTAGTAGCCGTAGTTGATGGCGGTGGCGCCCAGACCGGCGCCGCCCAGGATGCCCGCCATGGCCCCGTAGCTGAGGATGGTGATGGCCACGGTGGTGGCCCCGGTGATGAGGGAGGGCCGCGCCTCGGGGAGGAGCACCTTGCGCACAATCTGGAAGGGGGAGGCGCCCATGGCCTGGGCGGCCTCCAGCACCCCCCGATCCACCTCCCGCAGGGAGGACTCCACCATCCGGGCCACGAAGGGGAAGGCGGCGATAACCAGGGGGAGGATGAGGGCGGTGGTGCCCACGCTGGTGCCGATAATCAGCCGGGAGAGGGGGATGACCAGGATCATCAGGATGAGGAAGGGCACCGAGCGCAGGATGTTGATGATAAAGTTAATCACCTTCATCAGGGGCGCGGGCAGGGGACGCACCCCGTCCGCCTCGCCGGTGACCAGCAAAATGCCCAGGGGCAGGCCGATGACGTAGGAGAAAACCGTGGCGAGAATGGTGGAGTACAGGGTGGCCCAGATGTCGCTGGGCAGGTTGTTCCACAGGATGGAAAACTGCTCCTGCACATCGGGGTTCTGGAAAAAGCTAAGCATGGTAGTCGGGCACCTCCTCCACAGTTACGTCCTTCTGGGCGCGCAGATAGCTGATAGCCTTGGCGGCCTCTCCCGGGTCGTCGGGCAGGCCCAGCAGGATGTAGCCGAAGGCCTTGCCGTCCACATTCCGGGTCTCCGCCCCCAGGATGTTGGCCTTCACCCCGCAGTCGATGGCAAGGCAGGCGATGAGGGGCTGGTAGGCGGTGCCCCCGTTGAATACCACCCGTACAATGTGGCTGCCGGGGAGCTGATGGGTGATCTGTACCCCCTCGGGGTAGACCAGGCGGCGGCCCGCCTCGGTCTGGGGGTTGGAGAAGACCTGCTCCACCGTGCCTGTCTCCGCCACCTGGCCGTGCTCCAGGATGGCCACCTTGGTGCAGATCTCCTCCACCACCGCCATCTCGTGGGTGATGACCACCACGGTGATGCCCAGGCGGCGGTTGATGTCCCGGATGAGGCGGAGGATGGAGCGGGTGGTGGTGGGGTCCAGGGCGGAGGTGGCCTCGTCGCACAGCAGGATCTGGGGGTCGGAGGCCAGGGCCCGGGCGATGGCGATGCGCTGCTTCTGCCCGCCGGAGAGCTGGGCGGGGGAGGCGTTGGCCTTGTCGGGGAGATCCACAATCTCCAGAAGCTGCAGGGCCCGCTTGCGGGGCTTGTCCTTGGGCACCCCGGCGATCTCCATGGGGAAGCAGATATTCTTCAGGCAGGTGCGCTGCATGAGCAGGTTGAACTGCTGAAAGATCATGCTGATGGAGCGCCTGGCCTGGCGCAGCTGGGCGGGGGTCATCTCACACAGGTCCCGGGGCCCGTCCCCCTCGCCGGTGAGGCCCTCCACCAGCACGCTGCCCTGGGTGGGCCGCTCCAGCAGGTTGATGCACCGCACCAGGGTGGACTTGCCCGCGCCGCTCATGCCCACAATGCCGAAGATATCCCCCTTCTCAATGGTCAGGTTGATATCGTGCAGGGCGGTGAAGTCCCCGTCGGAGGTGGGGAATACCTTTGAGACATGCCGCAACTCAATCAATGCCAAGCTCTCCTTTGCCCGAAATGCCCCCAAAAAGGGCTGTTTCGGCCTTTTTTTCCCTTTCCATACAGATGAAATTGTATGACAGAACGGGTGGGATGTCAAGCGCACGCTTCTCAAAAATGCAAGCATTTTTGAGAGGGGATGCAGCCCGCTGCGCGCATAATTTGTCCTGCGTGGGAGGACAAATTCCACACTAGCGGGCTGAGAAGTGTTTTTTCCAACGCACATGTCGCCGGAAAAAACAGATTTAATTTTTTCGTGTCTGCGGACACGAACTCTGCGAGGCTTTTTCCGCTGTTTGAAAGCCGCCGCCCGGCGGGCGGCGGCTTGGGGATTATCCGTGTTCGCAGGCGCAGCCCTCGCAGCAGCCGG
>CALWWS010000065.1 GCA_944385305.1 uncultured Oscillospiraceae bacterium
CAGGAGCTGGAGGACATGGGCCTGGGCATCCCCCAGATGACCCGGGTGTTCAACCGCCTGCGGGCCATGGGCGTGGACATCGGCGCCTCGGTCTACACCATCGAACAGGCCAAGGCGGCCATCCTGTCCGCCCTGGAGAAGCAGGGCAGAAAGCCCGGAAGGGGGGCGGTGTAAATGGCGCTGAAAGACATTACCCTGGGCCAGTATTTCCCCGGCCACTCCCTGGTCCACCGGCTGGACCCCCGGACCAAGATCCTGGCGGTGGTGCTGTATATCGTGGCCCTGTTCCTGGCCGAGTCCTTTGTCACCTACGGCATCGTGTTCGCGGTGCTGGCCCTGTCTGTGGGCATCTCCACCGTGCCGGTGAAGTCCCTGGTGCGGGGCATGAAGCCGGTGGTGTTCATTTTGATCTTCACCGCCGTGCTCAACCTGTTTTATACCGCCGGAGAGCATGTCCTGTTCCAGGTCTGGATCTTCACCGTCACCTGGGAGGGGGTGCGGCAGGCCTTCTTCATGGTCATCCGCATCCTAATGCTCATTGCAGGCACCTTCCTGCTCACCTACACCACCTCTCCCATCCTGCTCACCGACGGCATCGAGAGCCTGTTGGGTCCCCTGAAGAAAATCAAGGTCCCGGTGCATGAGCTGGCCATGATGATGTCCATCGCCCTGCGCTTCATCCCCACCCTTATCGAGGAGACGGACAAGATCATGTCCGCCCAGAAGGCCCGGGGCGCCGACTTTGAGACGGGCAATCTGGTCCAGAAAGCCAAGGCCCTGGTCCCCCTTCTGGTCCCCCTGTTTATCTCCGCCTTCCGCCGGGCCGACGAGCTGGCGGTGGCCATGGAGTGCCGCTGCTATCACGGCGGCGAGGGGCGCACCCGCCTGCGGCAGCTGAAGTACCGCCGGGCGGACTGGGCGGTGATCCTCCTGGGGCTTGTGTCCTGTGTGGCCATCGGCGTGATGGGCCACTTCGGCCTTTGACATGGGAGGTGCCCGGATGGAACGGAACATCGCCCTGAAGCTCATGTATGTGGGCACCGCCTACCACGGCTGGCAGATCCAGAAGAACGCCGTCTCGGTGGCGGAGACCTTGGAGAAGGCCCTGTCCTCGGTGGTGTGCCACCCGGTGCGCTGTGTGGGGGCGGGCCGCACCGACGCCGGCGTCCACGCGGAGGTGTATGTGGCCAATTTCCACACCACCTCCTCCATCCCCCTGGACCGGCTGCCCCTGGCGGTGAACACCCGCCTGCCCGACGACATCGTGGTGGTGAAGGCCACCCAGGTGCCTGACAGCTTCAACGCCATCGGTTCCTGCCTGAAAAAGGAATACACCTACCGCATCTATAACTCCCGGCTGGGCAATGCATTTTATGTCAACCGGGCGTGGTTTTACCCCCGTCACCTGGACGAGGGGATCATGCAGCGAGCCGCCAGCCAGTTCGTGGGCACCCACGACTTCCGGGCGGTACGCTCGGTGGGCACCGAGACCCGCACCACGGTACGCACCGTTCACTATTTCGACATCACCCGAAGCGGCGAGCTCATCGAATGCCGGGTGTGCGCCGACGGGTTCCTCTACAACATGGTGCGGGCCATGGTGGGCACCGTGGTCTACGCCGCCGAGGGAAAGCTCTCCCCCGATGACATCCCGGCGATTCTGGCCTCTGGGAACCGCACCCTGGCCGGCCCCACTGTTCCGCCGGGCGGCCTGTATATGACCAATCTGTGGTACCGGGAGCCTGTTCTATCACAGAGCGCGGAGGCATAAGGATGAAGGACCCCACTCCCCGTAAAAAACCGAATATCCTGCTGCGCCTGATCACCTTTCTCCTCTCTCTGGCAATCCTGCTGGGGGCGGTGGCCCTGGTGGTATACCGGGACCGGCTGAATCTGGACGCGCTGGTGCGCTGGGTACAGTACCGCACGCTGGAGACCAACGAGACCGGGCAGGCGGAGCCCTTCTTCTACGGCGGGGGTACCGCCGTGGATTTGGGCTGTCTGGATGGGGCGCTGCTCTTTTCTTCCCAGAACGGTGTGCGTCTGTTCACCAATCTGGGCGACGAACTGGTCAACGATGTGTTCACCCTCTCCAACCCGGTGCAGAACACCAGCGGCCGGCTGGGCGTGGTATACGACATGGGCGGACAGGAGCTGCGCGCCTATGACAGCCGGGGTCAGGTGTTCTCCCTCACTCTGGAGGAGGGATACGGCCTGCTCTCCGCCCGCCCCAACGACGCCGGCTGGCTGGCCGTCACCGCACAGCAGAGCGGCTGGCGCGGGGTGGTCACGGTGTACAGCAGCGAATTCTCTCCCCAGATGTCCCTGCGCTACTCCAGCTCCTTCGCCATTGACGCCGTTCTCTCCCCCGACAGCGGCACGGTGGCGGTGGTCACCATGGGACAGGACGGCACCTCCTTTGAAAGCCAGCTGGTGCTCTACCATGTGGGACAGGAGGAGCCTGCGGCCACGCTCTCCCTGGGGAATACCACGGTGCTGGACCTGGCCCACAGCGGCAGCGCCGTGCGGGTGCTTGGGGAGTCCTCCCTTCTCCTGGCCGCTTCCGACGGCAGCCAGGTCGTCAGCTATAATTTCTCCGACCGCTATCTCAAGGGGTACGACCTGGGCGGCGACGACTTCTCCCTGATCCTCCTGGGCCGCTATCGGGCGGGCACCGCCAGCGAGCTTCTGGTCATCGGGGACGACGGTCTTCTCATCTCCCGGCTGGACCCTGACGCCCAGATCCTGGACCTCTCCGCCGCGGGGCGCTATTTCGCCGTGCTCACCTCCCAGCGGCTGGACATCTATACCAAGGACCTGACCTTATATGCCAGTCTGGAGGATACCCAGGGCGCCCAAAGCATCCAGCTGCGGGATGACGGCTCTGTCCTGCTGGCCGACGGGGAGAGTGCCTGGCTGTATCTTCCCTGAATCTTTGCTGAGGTAACCTGTCATGAATATGCTTGTGTATGATGTGATCATCCTGGTGATTCTGGCCGCCTTTGTGCTGCTGGGAATCAAGAAGGGCTTCGTCCTCTCTCTGTGCGGCGCGCTGGCGCTGGTGGTGGCCCTGGTGGGCGCCTCCATCGGAGCCCGGCAGCTGGCCCCTCAGGTCTCCCAGGCGCTGGAGCCACGCTTTGCCGCGGCTATCGAGGAGCAGCTGAATCAGGAGATCGCCTCCTCCATTCAGGATGGACGCACCGACTTTGAGGAGAACACCCTCACCGGTCTTCTGGGCTTTCTCCGGGACCTGGGACTGTATCAGGAACTGGCGGACGCCGTGGAGCAGGCCGTGGAAAGCGGCATGACCGCAGTGGCCGCGCAGACCGCCGCCACCGCCGCAGCAGCCCTGGCAGAGACGGTAGCCTACCCCCTGATTTTCCTGGTCATCTTTCTGCTGGTACTGCTGATCTGGAGCGTGGTCAGCCACCTGCTGGACCTGGCTTTCCGCCTTCCGGTGCTCAATACGCTCAACCGCCTGGGAGGCGGCGCCTTCGGACTGTTAAAGGGTGTGCTGGTGGTTTTCGTGCTGGTGTGGCTGATGCGGTGCTTCGCCCTGCTGCCCGCACAGGAGGAGCTGGCTCAGACCACTTTGCTGCGTTTCTTTGCCAATACCAACCCTCTCACTCTGTTTTTATACGGTCAGGGATAATTTCACACTCATTTCCTCGGAAAATTCATACGGGGTTCATAATTTCGTGTTAAATTATTTTTCTGAGAGTCCGATGGCTGCTCCCGCTTCGGACCTCCGCCTCCCCGCGATACCGGGATCCCCCAAAAGGGGGACAGTTCTCAGTCATACAAAGGAGTGATTGACAATGCAATCCACACTCTGTTCCCGCTGCCACAAAAATGTGGCCGTGGTTTTCATCTCCAAGATCGAGGGCGGCGCCACCAGGAACGAGGGACTGTGTCTCAAATGTGCCAAGGAGCTGGGCATCAAGCCCATTAACGATATGATCCAGAAGATGGGGATCTCCGATGAGGATCTGGAGAACCTCACCAACGAGATGATGACCGCCTTCGGCGGCGCCGAGGGCATGGAGGGCCTGGTCCCGCAAAACGACAACGACACAGAGGAGGAGGACGGCCGCACCGCCACCTTCCCCTTCCTGAACAAGCTCTTCGGCGGCGCCAACGGCGCTTCTCCCGCCATGAACGGTGAGCGCCCCGCCCCCAACGGCGGCGAGCGCACCACCGCCAAGCCGGGCAAGGACGCCCGGCCCCCCAAGCGCAAATTTCTGGAGACCTACTGTATCAACCTCTCCCGCCGGGCGGCAGAGGGAAAGCTGGACAAGATCATCGGCCGGGACGCCGAGCTGCAGCGGGTCATCCAGATCCTCAACCGCCGGCAGAAGAACAACCCCTGCCTCATCGGCGAGCCCGGCGTGGGCAAGACTGCCATCGCCGAGGGGCTGGCCCTGAAGATTGTCCAGAAGCAGGTGCCCTACAAGCTGCTGGACAAGGAGGTCTATCTCCTGGACCTCACTGCCCTGGTGGCGGGCACCCAGTTCCGCGGCCAGTTCGAGTCCCGCATGAAGGGCCTCATTGATGAGGTCAAGAAGCTGGGCAACATCATCCTGGTCATCGACGAGGTGCACAACATCGTGGGCGCCGGCGACGCCGAGGGTTCCATGAACGCCGCCAACATCCTCAAGCCCGCCCTCTCCCGGGGGGAGATCCAGGTCATCGGCGCCACCACCCTCACCGAGTACCGCAAGTATATCGAAAAGGACTCCGCCCTGGAGCGCCGCTTCCAGCCTGTTATGGTGGATGAGCCCTCTATCGACGAGTCGGTGGAGATCATCAAGGGCATCGCCCCTTATTATGAGAGTTACCACCACGTGACCATCTCCCCCGCCATCGCCCGGCTGGCGGTGACCATGAGCGAGCGGTATATCACCGACCGCTACCTGCCTGACAAGGCCATCGACCTCATTGATGAGGCCTGCTCCGATGTCAACCTGCACAACAAGGCCCTGGCCCGCCTGGTGGCCATCGACAAGGAGCTGGCCGACCTGGCCAAGGAGCGGGAGGTGGTGCTGGCCGCCACCAGCGGCAAGTCCGACCCCCAGGTATCCGAGCTGGTGCGCCAGGAGCTCCAGCTGCAAAAGCGCAAGGACGCGGTGGAGGCCGTCATGGTACGCACCGGCGGGGAGAGCGTCCCCGATACCGACGAGATGCGCCTGCGCCAGCAGAACCGCCAGCAGCAGCTGGACTCCATCAACGCCCAGCTGGCCGACCTGGCCCGCCAGCGCCAGCAGCTGCAGAACGAGGCCTCGGACAAGGCCTACCAGCGCCTGGCCTACCTGAAGAGCCAGGAGGTGCAGCTGACCTCGGAGAAGGAGGCCCTGGAGGCCGAGGGCGCCCCGCCCCTGACGGTGGAGCACCTGGCCC
>CALWWS010000066.1 GCA_944385305.1 uncultured Oscillospiraceae bacterium
GATAAGGACTGTATCGAGGATCTGCGTTTTTACCCCACCCAGAGCTCCCAGTACGCCATTGACCGGGCCATCAGCATCAAGGCCGGGAAGGCCGAGCTGCTGTATGTGTACATTGATGTGGAGCCCATCGGCTTTAACCGGGGGTTCTACACGGTGGATGTGCGCTATTTCTACCGGGTGACTGCCGACGCCTTTGTGGGCGCCGCCCGCCCGGTGGAGATCTGCGGGCTGTGCGTGTTCGACAAGCGGGTCATCCTCTTTGGCAGCGAGGGCACCGCCAAGGTGTTCTCCTCCGAGACTTCCCTGGAGGGCCTGGACGAGCAGAACATCCAAAAGACCAATCTGCCCACCGCGGTGGTGGAGGCGGTGGATCCCATTGTGCTCAACATGAAGCTGGTGGACGTGTGTGAGTGCCGCCCCTGCGACTGTGAGCTGAGCGAGATTCCCCCCTGCATCTGTGCCTGCTTCGGCTGTGAGCTGTGCTTTGGCAGCGAGGGCAAGCGGGTGTATGTCACCCTGGGCCAGTTCTCCCTCATCCGTCTGGAGCGGGATTCCCAGCTGCTTGTGCCGGTGTACGACTACTGCATGCCTGAGAAGGAGTGCAGCTGCGGCAGCGGCTGCGACGACGACCCCTGCGAGATCTTCCGCCAGGTGAAGTTCCCGGTGGAGGAGTTCTTTCCCCCCAACAACGTGTCCGGCTGCGGCTGCCGGGAGATGAAGGGCTGCCGCTGATCCCCGGTCCCGCCTGCGGACAGAGAAGAGAATCCTGTGTGAAACGCGCCCCCTCCGATCCATCGGAGGGGGCGCGCCGGTTATTCAGCTTGGGTAGGGGAGAGGGGAGCTCTCCGCCGGGTGCGGGTGAGATCGGCCACAATCAGCCCCACGCAGCATAGCAGCATGACCACCCCGATGAGGATGGCACAGTTGCGGAAGAAAGTCTCGGGCATCACCAGGATAATCTGGTCGGTGGTGGGATCAAAGAGCCAGTTGTCCTTGCCGGGAAAGAAAATTGCGTGAAAGACGGTAAAGGCGGCGTTGAAGTTCAGACTGGCCAGACCGGCTACCGCCAGCGTAAAAGCGGCGGGGAGAATTCCGGCCCAGAAAAAGGGCCCGCGCCCCAGCGTCCTGCAAAAGCGCACCCGGCCCAGCCGCCCCAGGATCAGCAGTACCCCACTGACACAGGCGGAGAGGGCCAGGGCGGCAAAATCCGCCAGAAAGAGGACACGCACATCCGCAAAGTGGCTGCGCCCCGACTCCGACCAGAGGAGCTCCCCGGTGGCAAAGGGCTTACCCAGCACGCAGAAGTCCAGCACGTCGTCGTAGGCCTGGCGGATAACCTCCTCCGACCAGCCGGTCTGCTGGGGAAGCTGGAGGGTGCGGATCTGGATGTAGTAGAAGGGGCGGAAGAGGATGGGTACCGAGATGGAGAAGCTCAGCACCAAAACGGCCAGGGCCAGGGTCAGCACCGCGCTGGCCGGCTTGGAAGTACGCATGCAGTATCACATCCTTTTGGCCCAGCTGCGGGCGGAGAGAGTGAGGAGCACCTGGGAGGGCAGGTAAAACAGCCACATGCCCACCCGGGCAAAGCCCCCTGCCGGAGAGGCGGGAATCAGGTTGTACAGCCCCACGCAGATGTCGCAGCCGATAAAGAGAAACAGCCCGGCGGAGAAAAGCACATACCGCCTGCCCCGGGGGCGCAGGGTGAGGCTCTCCGCCTCGTTGGCCAGCAGCTGGGTGAAGTAAATGCCGCTCAGGGCGTTGAGGGGGGTCAGGGTGTTCAGCACCTGCAAAAGAACACACACCGCGGCCGCCAGGGCGGCGCGGCGCACAAGAACAAGGGGGAGGCGCAGCGCTCCTTCTGCGGCCAGGAGAATGCGGGCCAGGTAGAGCAGCTGCACCACGCAGAACAGGGCCACACCTGTTAGATAGCTGCGGTTGAGCACCAGCAGAAAGGTGTCGGAGAGCAGGGTGAAGGCCAGCGCGGCGCTCACCAGCCACCGGTCCATGCCGGGAGGGAGGGTGAGGCTGAAGAGGAGACACAGGAGGATGGAGAGATACTTGAAGGGGATATCTGCCCCGCTGCCGGGGCGCAGCAAATCCAGGCAGAGGAAGATGAGATAGAGCGCCAGCTCTCCCCCCACAAACCAGACCCACAGTTTTCCGGATAGCCGCCTTCCATGAACCCCCATAGACTGCTCCTCTCCTGAACTGCGATATGGAACCATTATACTGCAAGCCCCTGCCGGTTGCAAGGCATACGCCGCCCGACAGCTTGCCTGCGGCCAAAAGAGACTTTTTTCTGCAAATTGAAAAAAAGGGTTGACACAGAGGGCTTGGCATGGTAATATAACTCTTGCGCTGAACAGAGCGAAACAAGACGCGCGAGTGGTGGAATTGGCAGACTCGCTAGATTCAGGTTCTAGTGTGCATTACGCACGTGCGGGTTCAAGTCCCGCCTCGCGCACCAAAAAGAAGGACACCCATATGGGTGTCCTTCTTTTTTTGTTTTACTGCTGCAAACAGACGCAGGATGCATAAGGCAGACAAAATAGAAAAAGTGCGGATTCTATGTAGGCTTCTGAATAAAAAACGTAGTATATAGATGAAGAGAAAAAGGGGGGAGCGGAGATGGAGGATGAGCAAATCGTTCAGCTGTTTTTTTCACGTGCCGAGCAGGCCATTCAAGAGCTGGACAGAAAATATGGAACCGTCTTTTATGCCATTGCCCACCGCGTTTTAAACAACAGGCAGGATGAGGAGGAGTGCGTCAATGATGCATACCTGGGCGTGTGGAACGCTATTCCACCGGCAAGGCCAAACCCACTGCTGCCCTACGTGTGCAAGATTGTTCGAAATCTCTCGTTAAAGGCGTACTACCGGACAAGAGCGGCGAAGCGGCAGAGCGAATACAGCGTGGCGATCCAGGAGGTGGAACACTGCCTGACAGGCGGGGACAGCGCGGAGGGTGAGCTGGACGCCAGGGAGCTGACCGGTGCAATCGAGAGCTTTCTGGATACGCTGAACAGGGAAAACCGGGTCATTTTCCTGCGCCGCTACTGGTTTTCTGACAGCTACCGTGAGATCGCAGCCCGTATGGGCATGACCGAAAAGACTGTATCCGTCCGGCTGACCCGCATACGCCGGCGGATGAAGCAATATCTGGAGGAAAGGGGGCTGCTGAGATGAATATGGAAGTCTTTTCCCATGCCATGGGCGAGATTGACAGCGCATATATCCAGGAGGCTATGGTGTACAGGCGCGAGAGGAAAGGGAAGACCCGGGTAAAATGGGGCGTTCTGGCGGCGTGCGTATGCCTTGCCGCCACGGCCGCTTTCAGCTGGCGGCAGAGTGTGGGGCCGGAGGGAGACAGTCCAGTGGAGGCTGTTGTCATGACGGAGGAGGGCGCGGTGATACCGCCCCTCTCTGTCTCCCTCTCCTCCCGCGCGCAGACAGATATGCTGGCGTTTTTTATCTATCAGGGCAGAACCTATACCCAGTATGAGTGGATAGAGGACGGCGGGGCCGTCGTAGGCGAGTGGCTCGGCAGGGCAACAGGACTCATCGACGAGTGGACGCCGAGAGACGGCTATGTGGAGCTGGCGGGAAGTGTGAGCGGCGATTTTTACGCGGTCAACGGCTATGACCCCTCTTTTATGCTGTGCATGCAGTATGAGGACGGACAGGTGTCCACCTATATCTGCAACCGGGGCATCACGCTCCAATATGGCCGCGAGCTGTATGAGGACAGACTGCATCTCTCCGAGAACTGGGTGGCGGTGGAGTATGAGAGCCGGGAGTCGTGGTACAATTCCCGGGGAGAGGTGTATGCGCTGGGGGAGGAAGATACGGAGCTGCTGGGCGATTTTATCAGGGTGCTCAACACCGGGGTGTTTATGCCCACCAGTGAAATTCCCCTGGAGGGGGAGGAGACCTCTGTCTACGACGCGAAGGAGATGTACCACCTGTATTTCAGGCTGAAAAACGGCATGACCGCAGAGCTGCGCCTGTTTGAGGGCGGATACGTCGCATTTGAAGGCATCCTCGACGTGTGTGTGCAGGTGCCCCGGGAGGAGTTTGACGCCCTGACCGCCCGGCTTGCGCGCTGATGTTCTATGCTTTACTGTCTGATCACGACAAAGAGCAGACAGCGGCCCCCGTCACCACAGCGGTGACGGGGGCCGCAATTTATCAAATGATTTTATGCCTGCTTCCACAGGTTGTCGGGGTAGAGCCCCGCCGCGGTCTTTTCCCCAATGGCGGCCACCACGGTGGGTTTGTCCTCCCGGTAGGTGACCCCGTACCACTTCTCGCCGCTGCGCAGCACCTTCACCCGGGCCTTCTTCTCATCGATGAGCCGGCTGACCACGCTAGGCAGGAAGTACTCCCCCTTCAGGGGATTTTCTGCCAGGGCGCTGTCCAGAAAGGCGGGGAAACGGGCCTGGGCCTCCGCCAGGAAGCTGGGGGTAAAGCCCCACAGGTTCATGGACACAATGGCTGTGCCGGGCAGATGCCCCCAGGTGGCCCCGTTGTCCTCGGTAAAGCGGGCGTCCGCGCCGTCCTTTTCAATGTGGGTGTGCTCCACCACCTCCTCCAGGAAGTGCTCGCCGTCCTCCCGGCACACGCCCCGGGCCACATGGCCGTGCTCGGTCACCGTGTTGCCCAGCTGGTAGCCCACCATGGCGTACTCATAGCAGTCCGGCCGGTCGGCGTGGGTGGACAGGTAGTCGTAGATGAGGCGGAAGGCCTCGGGGCCGTAGTAGTCGTCCGAGTTGATGACCGCGAAGGGACCGTCCACCGCCTTCCGGGCGGCCAGCACGGCGTGGCAGGTGCCCCAGGGCTTCACCCGTCCCTCGGGCACCCGGTAGCCCGCCGGCAGATCGTCCAGCTCCTGGTAGACATAGCGCACCTCAATGACATTGGAGAGGCGATCGCCGATGGCGGCCTTGAAGGTATCCGCAATCTGGTGCTTGATGACAAAGACCACCGTCTCAAAGCCCGCCCGCAGGGCGTCGTAAATGGAGTAGTCAATGATCAGCTGCCCGTGGTTTCCCACCGGGTCAATCTGCTTCAGGCCGCCGTACCGGCTGCCCATCCCGGCGGCCATGACCACCAGAACCGGCTTGTTCATGGGGAGTTCCTCCTTTTATGTACCATGCTCCGCCCTGGAGGGCGGATCCCTCTGGCTTTTTTTCTCATTTATTATAATGCCCCTGGGGTCTGTCCGCAAGTCCCGCCGTTAAAAGCCCCAGGCGGATTTGAGCAGGGCAAAGGCGGGGGCGATATCTTCGGCGGGGATGCGGGTGTACCCCAGCACCAGGGCCGGGGGGCGCTCCGGGGGCGGCGGGGTCAGGTCGTAGGCGGACAGGGGTGACAGGCCCACTCCCACTTTGGCTGCCCGTTCCACCAGATCCTCCTCCCGGAAGCGGGGGTTCATCTCCAGCAGCAGGTGCAGCCCCGCCTCGCCGCCGGAGAGCGTGCCGGCTTTGGACAGCCCGGTCTCCCGGGCTGCGGTGATCAGGGCCTCCCGCCGGGCCCGGTAGCGGGTGCGGGCCCGGGAGAGGTGCCGCTCAAAGTGGCCCCGCTCCATGAACTGGGCCAGGGTGTACTGCTCAAAGGAGGGGACGGTGGAGGAGTAGAACCAGAACTCCCGCCGCCAGCGCTCCAGCAGGTGAGGGGGCAGCACCAGGTAGCTGATGCGCAGGGAGGGAGCCAGGGTTTTGGCAAAGGTGTTGAGGTAGATCACCCGCTGCGCGGCGTCCAGGCTCTGAAGCGCGGGGATAGGGCGGCCGGAGAAGCGGAACTCGCTGTCATAGTCGTCCTCCAGGATGTAGCGATCCGGCTTGGCCCGGGCCCAGTCCAGCAGGGCCCGCCGCCGGGTCACCGGCATGATAATGCCCAGGGGGAAGTGGTGGGAGGGGGTCACATGGGCCACCCGTACCCCCGCCTGCTCCAGGGCGTCTACCCGCAGTCCGGCCTCATCCAGAGGGATGGGGCGCACCTGTACGCCGCAGCTGGTTAAGATGCGGTGTGTCTTGGCATAGCCGGGGTTTTCCACCCCGCAGCCTCCCTCACGGCCCAGCAGCTGTACCAGAAGGCCCAGCAGGTACTCCGACCCGGCGCCCACCACAATCTGCTCCGGGTCAGCCTGAATGCCTCGGAAGCGGTACAGGTGCCGGGCGATGGCCCGGCGCAGCTCGGGCGCCCCCTGGGGGTGGGAGGCGGAGAGCAGAGCGTTCTCTCTTCCCGCCAGGGTTTCCCGCATCAGCTTGGCCCAGGTGGAGAAGGGGAAGAGGGAGGTATCCACTCCGCTGGTGGAGAAGTTATAGGGAAACACTGCCTGAGCCGGGAGGGAGGAAGTGGCGGGGAGGGTGTGCACCGGCGGGGGCGGGGCCTGGGCGGCCAGCACAAAAAAGCCCCGCTTGGCCTCGGCGCGTATGTAGCCCTCGGCCAGCAGCTGGGCGTAGGCTCCCTCCACCGTGACCACGCTCACCTTCAGGTGGGAGGCCAGGGCGCGCTTGGAGGGCAGACGCTCCCCGGGCAGCAGGCGGCCTGCTTCAATTTCTCCGCGGATATGGCGGTAGATCTGCTCGTAGAGGGGGCGGGAGCCCGAGCTGTCCAGCAGTGGGGTGAGCATGGCGGCACCTCCTGTGTTTTGGCTTTTTTCATTATATCCGTCCCGTAGGGGAAAGACAAGGGGGGGCGCAAGCACTGCGCCCCCCGCTTTCGAGCCGCCGTTACAGCCCCATCACGTCGGTCAGATCGTCCTTCATCCGCTCCAGCCGCCGGGCCGCCCGGTGAGCGGCCTTCTGCATGTCCATTTTCCCCTTGGGCTTGGCAGCTACCGCCATACCGATGGCCGCGCCGGCCAGGATACCAAGGCCCATACCCTCCAAAAACGCGTGCTTTGTCATGTTTGCCTCCTCCTTTCAGGGCTTAGCTGTATTGTTCCCGGAAATGAGGAAAAATCCGTTGCTAAATAATGCGATTTCCGCTATAATAAGAAAAAGAATTGAGACGGCATTTGAAGGAGGGGCGGAGGTAAACCTTTGGCCCTTTTTTGCTGCGCACCTGGGAAAGGAGTGTTCGCGTGAGGCTGCTTATTCGCCAAGGACGGCTGGTAGATCCCGTGGGCGGGATCGGCGGCGTAATGGATATTTTGATGGAAGATGGAAAAGTGGCGGTCATCGGCAGCAACATCTGCCAGCCGGACGCCCAGGAGATTGACGCCCGGGGCCTGGTGGTGTGCGCCGGACTGGTGGATATGCATGTACACCTGCGGGAGCCGGGCTTTGAGCACAAGGAGACCATCCGCACCGGGGCCCTGGCGGCGGCCCACGGCGGGTTTACCTCCATTGCCTGTATGCCCAATACCCGCCCGGCCACCGACTGCCCGGAGCAGATTGACTATGTGAAGGAAAAGGCACGGCAGGCCTGTGGGGTTCACGTCTGGCCCATCGGGGCGGTGACCCGGGGAGAGAAGGGGGAGGAGCTCACCGACTTCGAGGCCCTCAAGCAGGCCGGCGCAGTGGCCCTGTCCGACGACGGCATGCCCATCCAGAACGCCAACATCATGCGGGACGGGCTGATTCTGGCCCACCGCCAGGGGCTGACGGTGCTCTCCCACTGCGAGGACGCCAACATGGTGATGAACTACGCGGTGAACGAGGGCCGGGTCTCCCGGCAGCTGCGCCTGCCCGGCCGGCCGGCCATCGCCGAGGAGATCATGGTGGCACGGGACGCCATGCTGGCTGAGGAGACGGGGGCGGCGGTGCATATCTGCCACATCTCCACCGCCAAGTCGGTGGGCCTGGTGCGCCGGTACAAGCGAAAGGGCGTGCAGATCACCTGCGAGACCTGCCCCCAGTACTTTACCCTCACCGAGGAGGAGATCCTTACCCAGGGCACCATGGCCCGGGTCAACCCGCCCCTGCGCACCCGGGCGGATGTGGAGGCCATTATCGAGGGGCTCAAGGACGGCACCATCGACGCCATCGCCACCGACCACGCCCCCCACGCCTCTGCCGAGAAGGCCCGGCCCCTTACCGAGGCCCCCAGCGGCATGGTGGGGCTGGAGACCGCCCTGGCGGTCACCCTCACCGCCCTCTACCACAGCGGGGAGATGGCCCTGTCCGACATTCTGCGCAAGATGACCATCAACCCCGCCTGCATCCTCCGCCTGCCTACCAAGGGCAGACTGTCCATCGGATCGGACGGCGACGTGGTGATTTTTGACCCCGACCAGGAGTGGACGGTGGACCCCAATGAGTTCTACTCCATGGGGCGCAACACCCCCTTTGCCGGTCGGAAGGTAAAAGGAAAAGTCAAATACACGGTGGTGGACGGCAAGATTGTCTACCAGGAAGGAGCTTCTCATGTCCTTTGATGTCTTACAGGATAAGATCCGCGCCATGAAAAACCCCACGGTGGCGGGGCTGGACCCCAAGCCGGAGTATGTGCCCCCCCATATTTTGAACGCCTGCCTGGAGGAGTACGGCCAGACCCTCCAGGCCGCCGCCGAGGCCATCTACCGCTTCAACTGCGGGCTGATGGACGCCATGTGCGACATCGTCCCCGCGGTCAAGCCCCAGAGCGCCTATTACGAGCGGCTGGGCTGGCGCGGTATGGAGGTGCTGGAGCGCACCATCGCCTACGCCAAGCAGAAGGGCTACTTTGTCATTGCCGACGTGAAGCGGGGAGACATTGGCTCCACCGCCCAGGCGTACAGCGAGGCCTGGCTGGGCAGAACCAAAGTGGGAGATACGGAGATCGCCTCCTTTGACGCCGACTGTGTCACCATCAACGGCTACATGGGCTCTGACGCCATCAACCCCTTTATCAACACCTGCAAGGAGCTGGACAAGTGCCTGTTTGTGCTGGTCAAGACCTCCAACCCCAGCTCGGGGGAGCTGCAGGACATGGTGGCGGGGGATCGGCTGGTCTACAAGGTAATGGGGGATCTCACCCAGCGCCTGGGCAAGGACACCGCGGGCAAGCACGGCTTCAACCTCACCGGCGCGGTGGTGGGAGCCACCTACCCCTCCGACCTGCGGGAGCTGCGCCGCCGCCTGGAGCACACCTTCTTCCTGGTGCCCGGCTACGGCGCCCAGGGCGGCACCGCCGAGGATGTGCAGTACGCCTTCAACAAGTACGGCCACGGGGCCATTGTCAACTCCTCCCGGGGCATCATGTGCGCCTGGCAGAAGACCGGGGCGGAGGGGAAGGACTACCAGCAGGCCGCCCGGGACGCCGCCCTCGCCATGCGGGATGATATCAGGCAGTACGTCACTATTGTGTAAATAAAGGAGCGATTGCATTGCCAATCCAACAGATCTGTACCATCGCCGCGGTGACCAAGCTCAACCCCTACGCCTACCACTTTGTGCTGGAGGCCGGAAAAATGGGCTCGCTCATCCGGGCGGGACAATTTCTGCATATCAAGTGCGGCGACAGCCGCCTGCTGCGCCGCCCTATCTCCATCTGTCAGTGGCAGGAGGACGAGCCGGAGGATCTGGTGAGCATCGTCTTTGAGGTGCGGGGCGAGGGAACCCAGTGGCTGGCGGAGCGTGAGGAGGGGGAGAAGCTGGATGTGCTGGGCCCCCTGGGTGACGGCTTTTCCATCCGGCCGGAGGGCCGGTACCTGCTGGTGGGGGGCGGCATCGGCGTGCCCCCCCTGGTGAGCTGCGCCACCCCGGGCAGCACCGCCGTGCTGGGCTTCCGCAGCGCCGACCGGGCCATGCCCCTTCTGGTGGACAGGCTGAAGGAGAAGGGCTGCGGGGCGTACATTACCAGTGACGACGGCACCATCGGCGCCCACGGCTTTGTGGACGCACAGATGCGCGCGGTGCTGGAGCAGGACCAGGCCTATGATGCCGTGCTGGCCTGCGGCCCCAAGCCTATGCTGCGCAGCGTGGTAAAGGCGGCGGAGGCCTTCGGTCTGCCCTGCCAGGTGTCCATGGAGGAGCGGATGGCCTGCGGTGTGGGGGCCTGTCTGGGCTGCGCGGTGCGCATGGCGGACGGAAGCATGAAGCATGTGTGCAAGGACGGCCCTGTTTTCCCCGCGGAGGAGGTGGACTGGGATGCCTGATCAAGTGAAAAGCCCGGTGGATCAGTCGGTAACCCTGGCGGGGGTGCGGATGAAAAACCCGGTGGTGGTGGCCTCGGGCACCTTCGGCTTCGGCCGGGAGTACGGGGAGTTTTACAACCTGGAGGAGCTGGGGGGCATTTGCTGTAAGGGCCTTACGCCTGCCAGACGGGAGGGCAATCCGCCTCCCCGCATTGCGGAGACTCCCATGGGCATTCTCAACTCCGTGGGTCTGCAGAACCCCGGGGTGGACGCCTTCATCGCCCAGGAGCTGCCTGAACTGAAAAAGCACGACCTGGCCATTATTGCCAACATCTCGGGCAACACCCCGGAGGAGTACGGCGAGATGTGCGAGAAGCTGTCCCAGGCCGGGGTGGACATGATTGAGGTCAACATCTCCTGCCCCAATGTGAAGGCGGGGGGCCTGGCCTACGGCACCCGGCCGGAGCTGGCCGCCGAGGTCACCCAGATCGCCAAGCGCCACGCCACTGTACCGGTGATGGTGAAGCTCTCCCCCAATGTCACCGATATTACGGAGATCGCCCGGGCGGTGGAGGGGGCAGGGGCGGACGCCCTGTCCCTCATCAACACCCTGCGGGGGATGCGCATTGACATCAACACACGCCGCCCGGTGCTCCACATGAATACCGGCGGCCTGTCCGGCCCCGCCGTGCTGCCTGTTGCGGTGCGCATGGTGTGGGAGGTGGCAAACGCCGTGTCCATCCCCATTCTGGGCATGGGCGGTGTGGCCAAGGGGGAGGACGCCGCCCAGCTGATGATGGCCGGAGCCTGTGCCGTGGCGGTGGGTACCGCCTGCTTCGCCGACCCCTACGCCCCCCTGAAGGTGCGGGACGAGCTGGCCGAAATTGCCTGCCGGTTGGGGCATGAAAGGGTATCTGACCTTACAGGTACGGTACAGCCATGGGGGAATTGAGATGACACGGATTTATGTGATCCGCCATGCGGAGGCGGAGGGGAATCTCTACCGCCGGGTGCATGGGTGGTACAACAGCCTGATTACCGACAACGGCTACCGCCAGATTGCGGCCCTGGAAAACCGCTTTCACAAGGAGAAGATTGACGCGGTCTACTCCAGCGACCTTTTCCGCACCATGACCACCGCCCAGGCCATCTGCCGGCCCCACAATTTGCCCCTGCACACCCGCAGCGATCTGCGGGAGATCGGCGTGGGTGTGTGGGAGGACAACACCTGGGGCTACCTGGAGCGCCACTGCGCCACCTCCCTCATCCTCTTTAACCACAGCTCACCCGACTTCCATGTGGAGGGGGGCGAGACCTTCGCCCAGGTACAGGCCCGTCTGAAAAACGCCATCCTGGACATTGCCCGGCAGCACCCGGATCAGACGGTGGCGGTGTTCTGCCACGGCATGGCCATCCGCTGCCTCCAGGGCATCCTGCGGGGTCTGGGTCCCGGGCAGCTGGACGGGTTGGGCCACAGCGACAACACCGGGGTTACCTGCCTGGAGGTGGAGGGGGAGAGGGTGTATATCGTCTTTGAGAACGATCACTCCCACCTCCCGGAGGAGATCTCCACCCTGGCCCGCCAGCGGTGGTGGAAGCAGAAGGACGGCTGCAGTGCCGACGCCAACCTGTGGTTCCGTCCTCTGGATATGGAGACCGAGGCGGACTTCTACCGCACCGCCCGCCACGAGGCCTGGGTGGATATCCACGGCCCCGAGATCCCCTTTGACGGGGACGGCTTTTTGGCGGAGGCCCGGCGCTGCTGGGAGCACGACCGCAGCTCGGTGGTGTGCGCCATGCGGCGGGATGAGCGGGTTGGGGGGCTCCAGATGGATCGGGAGCGGCTGGCC
>CALWWS010000067.1 GCA_944385305.1 uncultured Oscillospiraceae bacterium
GGGCAGCAACGGCACCGGCCTGATGGAGACCTTCGTGCCCTGGATCCGTTCCGCCGGCGGCGACATCTTTGACAAGGACGGCAAGGCCATCTTCAACAGCGAGGCCGGCGTGCAGGTTGTGGAGTACGTCAAGTCCCTGGTGGATGCCGGGTGCATGGACTCCTCCGTGCTGAACATGGCCTATGACGACGCGGTGGACGGCTTCAAGGCGGGCAGCCTGTACGGCATCAACGCCGGCACCCAGCGCTCCGCCACCATCAAGTCCTCCGACCTGTCCGACAACTTCTCCTCCGCCCCCATCCCCGGCGTGACCGCTGACGCGGTGGCTCCCGCCTTCGTGGCCGGCCAGACTCTGGCCATCGGCAGCCAGGCTCAGGACCCCGACATGGCCTGGGACTTCATCCAGTACTTCTACACCGTGGAGAACCAGAAGAAGTGGCTGGGCGCCGACTGCATGCCCGTGCGCGGCGCTGTGTACGATGACCCCGAGGTGCAGGCTATGGACGGCTATGAGGAGATGGCCATGTGGAGCGATTACGCCACCACCGGCAACATGACCTTCTTCCCCGCCGACTACACCGAGCTGGAGGTCAAGATCTGCCAGGCCGTGCAGAAGGTGGTCTTCCAGGGAGCCGACGCCCAGACTGAGCTGGACGCCGTGGCCGACTGGTACAACAACAAGTAAGCAGGTAAACCGACAGGCGCGCGGCCTTGCGCCGCGCGCCTTTTGAAAGGGAGTAAAGACATGAATCGCTACTATGACGTCATCGTGGTGGGCGGCGGCCCCGCCGGCATTATGTCCGCTATGGCCAGCGGAAAGTCCGGGGCCTCCACCCTGCTGGTGGAAAAAAACGGCTTTCTGGGCGGCGCGGCCACCGCGGCGGTGCTGGGCCCCATCTCCCCCTTCCACTATAAGGACGAGCAGGTGATCACCGGCCTGCCCCAGGACTTTATGGATCGCATGGTGCAGGCCAAGGGCAGCACCGGCCACATGAAGACCCTTGACCCCTACGGCAGCGGCGACTCCCTGGGCTTCTATGACCGGGAGAAGTATAAGTTTGTGGCGGCGGAAATGCTCCTGGAGTTTGGGGTGGACATTCTCTACCACTCCACCCTGTGCTCCGTCGAAATGCAGGACAACCGGATCACCGGCATCACCACCGCCGCCAAGGATGGCAGCCGCCTGCATTTCAAGGCCCACGTGGTGGTGGACGCCACCGGCGACGGCGATGTGGCGGTCATGGCCGGGGAGAACTATGTGCTGGGCGACGCCGTGCAGCACAAGATGTCCCCCTCCTCCTCCATGTTCGAGATGGCCAACGTGGACACCGACCGGGTCTTCCAGTACATCTTCGAGCATCCCGACGACTTCGAGTTCAAGAGCGACATCGTCCCCATGCGGGAGTTTGACGACCGGCTCAAGCAGAAGTACTTTGTGGGTCAGGGCTTCAAGCAGCTGGTCAGCCAGGCAGTAGAGGCCGGAGATCTCACCTTCGGCCGGGACTCGGTCATCGTGCTCAACGGCATCCACCCCAACACCATGCACTTCAACGCCACCCGCATCTGCGGCAAGAACCCCACCGACGTAACCGACCGCACCGCCAGCGAGATCGACGGCCGGCGGCAGATCGACTCGGTGTCCGAGTTCATGATCAAGTACGTGCCCGGCTTTGAGCACGCCTTTGTGAGCGTCACCGGCTCCGAGGTGGGCGTGCGGGAGACCCGCCACATCGAGGGGCTCTACACCCTCACCGGTACCGACGCCTACGAGGGCCGCAAGTTTGAGGACGCCGTCTCCCGGGGCTACTTCCCCATCGACCTGCACAACCCGGACGGCGCTACCGGCTACGGCAACGGCGGGGTGTGGATGGAGCTCAAGGACACCTTCGACATTCCCTACCGCAGCCTGGTGCCCAAGCACATTGACGGCCTGATCCTCTCCGGCCGCTGCATCTCGGGCACCAGCGAGGCCCACGGCTCCTACCGCACCCAGGGCGGTATTATGGGCATCGGCCAGGCCGCCGGCGCCGCCGCCGCCGTGTGCGCCCGCAACCAGATCCAGCCCCGCCAGGCCGACGCCAGGGACATCCAGAAGGTGCTGGATCAGCTGGGCGGCTCCTACCGCCGGGACGAGGCCCGCACCGCCCTGGAGAAGGCCCGGGCCCGGGAGATCGCCAAGGCCTACATCAAGAGCCAAAACGGCCGGCTGATCACCGACCCCAAGATTCTGGCGACCTACGAGGATTAACCGGGGGATTGCCCACAGACGGCTGTCTGCCCCAAACAAGGTCAGGCCCCCATCTGCGTTTTTTCAACGAAGATGGGGGCCTGTGGCTTGAGAAAAAAATGGGGCTAGCTGCTGCGCCGCCGGCCGAGGGAGCAGGGGTAAAGGTGCAGACCGGCGGACATGCGCTCCTCCCCGTTGAGGTAGGACAGGGTGTCCTGCACCATCTCCTCCACAGGGAACTGCATGCTGGTCAGGTTGTAGGCATGCCAGCCCGCCTGGGGGATGTCGTCAAAGCCCACCAGGGCAAAGTCCTCCGGCACACGCAGCTCGCCGTAATCCCGCAGAGCGTCCAGCACCCCCATGGCGATGAGGTCGTTGCCGCAGAACACCCCGGTGCGCCGCCCGTCAAAGTCCTGAATCAGGGCCCGGGCGGCCCGATAGCCGGAAGAGTAAGTATATTCGTCAAACTGGCAGAAAATCTCCTCCTGCCAGCAGCCCGCCTGCACCAGCCGCTGACAGTAGCCCTGCCAGCGCATGGCGCTGCTGGACATGCGCTCTGGCCCGCCCAGGTAGCAAAAGCGCATGCACCCCTCCCCCAGCAGATGCTCGGCAATCCGGCGCCCTCCGGCGATGTTGTCACAGCACACCGAGCACACCCGCTCCGAACCCCGCTGGGCGTTGATGAGGACGATGGGGATGCTGGGGGGCGAGAAGCTCTCGTCAGTGAGCAGGTGGTTGGCCAGGGCAGCGGAGGCAATTACCAGCCCGTCCACCTGAAAGCAGGCCGC
>CALWWS010000068.1 GCA_944385305.1 uncultured Oscillospiraceae bacterium
GGAGGTGCGGCAGGAGGAGAGGGAATTTACCGGCACCTGCACCAGCGAGGAGGTGGCTGGCCGCGCCCGGGCGGAGGAGCTGCTGGAGCTCTGGCGGAGCAAGGACAGCGTGGACGTGCTGGCCCTGCCCTCCCTGGACGTGGTGGCGGTGGAGCACTGGCAGAGCGAAACCGACAGCCACGCCGCCATCCTCAGGGCCGACCAGCTGGAGGGGTACAACGAGGTTTTGAAGGCCCTCTTCGCCCCCGACATCAAAAAGAACACCCACGACGCAAAGACCCTCCTCTCCCGGCTGCTGGCCGAGGGGATCGAGGGGGGCGGCTTTGTGTTCGACACCGCCCTGGCGGCCTACCTCCTGGCCCCCACCGACGGCAGCTATGAGCTGGAGGCCCTGGGCATGCGGTGGTTCAACCACGAGTACCCCAAGGCCAGGGACACCTATCTGGCAAAGGACGCCTTTACCCCCCTGGCCGACCAGGGTGCGGTGCTGGGCGCCCTGCTCTCCCACTGCGCCCTCATCGGGGCGCTGAAGGAGGCCATGGCCCCCCGCCTGGCGGAGCTGGGCATGGAAAAGCTCTATGATGAGGTGGAGCTGCCCCTGTGCCCCGTGCTGGCCGGAATGGAGCAGGCGGGGGTGCTGGTGGACCGGGGCGCCCTCACCGCCTTCGGCCAGGCCCTGGAGACGGGGATTGCCGCCGACGAGGCTTTGATCTACCAGCTGGCGGGGGAGAGCTTCAACATCAACTCCACCCAGCAGCTGGGCCGCATCCTCTTTGACAAGCTGGGCCTGCCCCCGGTGAAGAAGACCAAGACGGGCTACTCCACCAACGCCGAGGTGCTGGAGAAGCTGCGGGGCCGCCACCCCATCATCGAGGCGGTGCTGGACTACCGGCAGCTGGCCAAGCTGAAGAGCACCTATGTGGACGGGCTGACCAAGGTCATCGCCCCCGACGGGCGGATTCACACCTGCTTTCAGAACACGGTGACCGCCACCGGGCGGCTGTCCTCCACCGAGCCCAATCTGCAGAACATCCCGGTGCGCACCCCCCTGGGGGCCCAGATGCGCACCATGTTCGTGGCCCCGCCGGACTGGGTGCTGGTGGACGCGGACTACTCCCAGATCGAGCTGCGCCTGCTGGCCCACATCGCCGGGGACGAGGCCATGATCGCCGCCTTCCGCACCGGGGAGGACATCCACACAGTGACCGCCTCCCAGGTGTTCGGGGTGGAGCCGGGCCAGGTGACGGGGGAGATGCGCCGGCGGGCCAAGGCGGTGAACTTCGGCATTGTCTACGGCATCTCCGACTTCTCCCTCGCCCAGGACATCGGGGTCACCCGGGGGGAGGCCAGGGAGTATATGGACAGATATTTTGAAACGTACGCCGGGGTGCGGGCCTATATGGACAAGGTGGTGGCCCAGGCCAAGGAGGAGGGCTATGTGTCCACCCTCATGGGCCGGCGGCGGTGGCTGCCCGAGCTCAAGTCCTCCAACTTCAACCTGCGCTCCTTCGGAGAGCGGGTGGCGCTGAACATGCCCATCCAGGGCACGGCGGCGGACATCATCAAGCTGGCCATGATCAGGGTGGCCGGGCGGCTGCGGGCCGAGGGCCTGGCGGCCCGGCTGGTGCTCCAGGTGCACGACGAGCTGATTGTGGAGTGCCCCCGGGAGGAGGCCCCCCGGGTGGAGAAGCTGCTGGAGGAGGAGATGGAGGGGGCGGTGTCCCTGTCCGTCCCCCTCACGGCCCAGGCCCACAGCGGCAGAAGCTGGGCCCAGGCGAAGGAGTAACGGCTATGAACTATCATCTGGTTCCCATGGACCGCTCCCACCTGGAGCAGGTGGCGGCGCTGGAGCGGGCGTGCTTCCCCGACCCCTGGTCGGAGAAGCTGCTGGAGCAGGAGCTGTACAACTACATGAGCAGCCTGGTGGTGGCCCAGGGGGAGGACGGCACGGTGCTGGGCTACGGCGCGGTGCAGGCGGTGCTGGACGAGGGGTGCCTCAACCGCATCGCGGTCTTCTCCCAGTACCGCCGCCAGGGGGTGGCCCAGGCCATTCTGGAGGCCTTTCTCCGCTTTGGCCGCGCCCACCTGGCCTTTCTCACCCTGGAGGTGCGGCGGAGCAATGCCCCCGCCATCGCCCTCTACGAGAAGCTGGGCTTTGTCCGGGTGGGGGTGCGCCCGGGCTACTACCGCACCCCGGAGGGAAAGGAGGACGCCGTGCTCCTCACGGCGGAGTTTACCCATGAAGCATGAACTCAGGCTGCTCACCCTGGAGCAGATGGGGGAGATTTACCAGGTGCATATGTCCGCCGACTTCCCCCCGGCGGAGCGCAAGCCTCTGGCGGTGCTGGAGCGGCTGTACGCCCAGGGGCGCTACACCCCCCTGGGGCTTTTTGAGGGGGAGGAGCTGCTGGCCTACGCCATGCTCTGGCGGCACCGGCCGGAGGGCCCGGTGCTGCTGGACTACCTGGCGGTGTGCCGGGGCGGCCGGGGGAAGGGCACCGGCAGCCGGGTGCTGGAGCTGCTCTGGCCGGAGTACCCCGACCTCTTTGCCGAGGTGGAGGACCCGGCGCTGGCCCCCGACGGGGAGAGCCGCGCCCTGCGGGAGCGGCGGGTGGCCTTCTACCGCCGGGCGGGCCTTGCCCCTCTGGGCTACCGGGCGGAGATCTTCGGAGTGCCCTATGTGATGCTGGCCTGGCCCCCGGCGGACAGCCGGGCGGTGATGGCCGCCCACCGGGAGATGTACCTCTCCCAGTTCCCGCCGGAGGTGGGTCGGCGGCAGATCCACATTCCCGCAGAGGAAGAGGAGTGATGCTGCGATGAATATTCTGGCCGTGGAGTCCTCCTGCGACGAGACGGCGGTGGCTGTGGTGCAGGACGGGCGCACCGTCCTCTCCGACGCCATCGCCTCCCAGGCGGACATGCACGCCCTCTACGGGGGCGTGGTGCCCGAGCTCGCCTCCCGCAAGCACATGGAGGCCATCGCGGGCCTGAGCGAGACCGCCCTGGAGCGGGCGGGGATCACCCGCGCCCAGGTGGACGCTGTGGCGGTGACCTACGCCCCCGGCCTCATCGGCGCGCTGCTGGTGGGGGTGAACTTTGCCAAGGGGGCGGCCTACGCCCTGGACGTGCCCCTCATCCCCGTGCACCATGTGCGGGGCCACATCGCCGCAAACTACATCACCCACCGGGAGCTGGAGCCCCCCTTTGTCTGCCTGTGCGTGTCGGGGGGCAACACCCTGATTGTGGACGTGCGGGGCTATACGGACATGGAGATCCTGGGGGCCACCCGGGACGACGCGGCGGGGGAGTGCTTTGACAAGGTGGCCCGGGTGCTGGGCATCGGCTACCCCGGGGGCGCCCCCATGGACCGGCTGGCCCAGGGGGG
>CALWWS010000069.1 GCA_944385305.1 uncultured Oscillospiraceae bacterium
TGGACTACATCTACTCCACCCTGAGCAACGCGGGCGGGGAGGACCCCATTGACTACGACGCCTTTGCCGCCTCTCCCGCCCGGATGGTGGTGGCGGCCACCGACGCCCGCACCGGCCAGCCCCGCTATTTCACTCGGGAGGACATCACCCGGGACCACTATGAGGTTATCAAGGCCTCCTGCGCCCTGCCCATCGCCTGCCGGCCCTACCCGGTGGAGGGAAAGCCCTACTTTGATGGCGGGGTGGCGGACCCGGTGCCCTACCGCAAGGCCCTGGAGGATGGCTGCACCCGGCTGGTGGTGGTGCTTACCCGGCCCCGGGACTTCCGCCGCCCGCCCCAGAAGCATATGGCCCTGGCCCGGGCCATGCTGCGCCGCTATCCCGCCGCCCTGGAGCAGCTGGCCAAGCGCCACATCCGGTACAACCAGGCGGTGGATGAGATTGAGGCCCTGGAGGCGGGGGGAAATGTGCTCCTCCTGGCCCCCCGGGATATCGATGGGATGAGCACTCTGAGCAAGAATGAGATGGCCATGGAGCGGCTGTACGGCTATGGCTACCAGGACGGGGCCAAGGCCGCCGCCTTCCTGGCCGGGGCGACACGCCCGGTGCAGGTATAGTCGGGGAAAAGAGTGGAACACTGACGGCAGAGAGGGGGAGGGAGCGTGGGGATCGCCATTGTGACCGGGGCCTCCTCCGGCCTGGGCCGGGCCTTTGTCCGGCGGCTGGATGAGCTGGGTGGCCTGGACGAGATCTGGGGGATTGCCCGGCGGGAGGAGCGGCTGCGGGAGCTGGGGGAGCAGCTGCGCACCCCCCTGCGTCCCCTGGCGCTGGATCTCACCGACGAGGGCAGCGTGGAGGAGCTGGCCGCCCTGCTGGCATTGGAGAAGCCCGACGTGCGGGTGCTGGTGTGCGCGGCGGGCTTCGGCAAGTTCGGCACCTGGCAGGACATGACCCTGGGGGAGACGGCGGACATGATCGACCTCAACTGCAAGGCGGCGGTGGCTGTCACCGCCGGGGTGCTGCCCTATATGAGCCGGGGCAGCCGGGTGGTGGAGATCTGCTCCTGCGCCGCCTTCCAGCCCCTGCCCGGGCTGAACGTGTACGCCGCCAGCAAGGCCTTTCTGCTCAGCTACAGCCGGGCCCTGCGCTGGGAGGTGGCCCCCCGGGGCATCCGGGTGACGGCGGTGTGTCCCGGCTGGATTCGCACGGAGTTCATGCAGGTGGCCCGGGACACGAAAAACGGCCGTACCGTGCGCCACTGCCTGCTGCCCCAGCGGCCGGAGACGGTGGCCCGCCGTGCCCTGCGGGCCAGCCACCTGCTGGCGGTGGCCACCTGCGGCCCCTTCGCCCTGGTACAGCGGATCGCCGCCAAATTCCTGCCCAACTGCGCCATTATGGCCTGCTGGGAGGGTCTGCGGCGGCTGTAAATGTCAAAAAAGCGGCGCCTGCGGAAGAAATCCGCAGGCGCCGCTTTGCTGTATTATGCCGCCGGGCTCTCCTCCGGCTGGGCCGCCGGGGTCTGTGCCGGGGCCTGGGAGGGGGCGGGTTGGGCCGCCCGGTTCAGGGTGACGCTCTCCCCGGTGAGGATGGCGGAGGTATCCCCCTCGGCGGCGGGGGCGTGGTGGATGGTCACCTCGTCCCCCACGTTGAGGATGACGGCGATGGGGTTCTGGGCGGCGGAGAGGGAGTAGTAGGCGTCCTCCCCCTCCAGGCGGAGGAAGTAGTAGGTGTTGCCCTCCAGCACCGCGGAGCGGATATCGTCAATCACGCCGCTGATCTCAGTGGCAGGCAGCTCCTCGGTAGAGGTGACCCCCTTCTCGGCCAGCAGGCGCAGGTACTCCTGCTCGCAG
The DNA here is from genome assembly GCA_944385305.1 of uncultured Oscillospiraceae bacterium. Taxonomy (GTDB): domain Bacteria; phylum Bacillota; class Clostridia; order Oscillospirales; family Oscillospiraceae; genus CALWWS01. The sequence continues at coordinate 1,851 of CALWWS010000069.1, forward strand.
GCGGAGACGGTGGCGGCGGTGGAGACGATGGTGGAGTACTGGGACACATTGACCATGGCGTACTGCTTCACCAGCTCGTTGGCGTCCTTGAGGGCCATGAAGTAAGTGGGCTGCCCGGCGATGTTGAGCAGAAGGGGGAAGGTGGCCTGGTAGCGGAGATCCTGCACCGCGCCCTGGGCGGAGGACATGGCCGCCTGCTCGGTGGCGCCGGGGGCGGAGTAGAACTTGGTCTGCTTGGTGCGCTGGTTGGACAGGAGGAAGCCTAGGTTGGACTGGTCGCTGGAGACCGAGGTGACGCCGGTGTACATATACACATCGTCGTTCATGGCGATATAGTTGTAGTCGGCGGTGGTCACCGTCACGCCCCGCTGGCCGAACACCGAGTTAAACCAGCCGTTGACCAGGGTGCCGTGGTAGTCGTACTGCTGGGCGATAAGGGAGGCCAGGTACACCCGGTCCACCCAGCTGGGTACCTCTTCATAGTACTGGCTCTCCCCGGTGACCGCGTCCACCAGCACCGCGCCGTGGATGTCGGTGCCGCCGAAGAGCCCGATGGTCTTGATAATCCGGGGACAGATCCACCAGGGGTGGCCCTCTTCGTCGATCTCAAAGGTGGGCTGGGAGAACATGAAGGTGGGGTACTGGAAGCGCAGGTGGCGGGAGATATTGCGGTTGAGGGGCTCGGAGGGGGAGTATTTGATCCCCTCCCCTTCGGGCAGGCGCACCACCTCCACCTCCTGGGTCACCATGTCCACCAGGATGTAGGCGGGCAGGCCGTTGGAGCGGTTGGTAAACCACTTGATGAGGTCGGCGTACTCCAGGCAGGCCACCCGGACGGGGTGGCCCTGGTAGTTGATCTGGGTGTAGTCGTAGGCCACCTCAAACTGGCTGACCATGTCGGGCATGGTGCCCATCTGGGTGGTGCCCAGGCGGCGGGCGGAGGCCTCGTCCAGCATGGGGATCTCGCTGAAGGGGATCTCGGCCACGTCGGTGGCGAAGTCCCCGGTCTCCACCTCCAGCAGGTCCCGGTAGGCGGCAGCCCGGAAGATGGTCAGGGAGGTGAGCTGGCCCACCAGACCCACCGCGATAATGGCCAGGAACAAAATACCCACAGGCAGGCACTGGGTTTTGATAAAGCGCAGGTACTCCGCCGGGCTGCCCCCCTCCAGGTTGAAGCCGGAAGTGATGAGGGCGCAGATGACGTACACCACGCACAAAACGGCAAGGAAGGTGTACAGCTCCCCGGACTGGAAATTCAGGGCGGGCAGGGCCACGTAGAAGTAGACAAAGCCCACAATGGCGGTGATCACCAGGTTGAGCAGGATCTTCCCCGCCCGGCTCTTGGGGCCGCGGCGCTTTTTTGCCGGTTGATGTTCCATACAGATACTCCTTCTACACGGTAGTGGATGCGGACAAGGGTAGTATAGCCGAAAACGGGGAGAAAGGCAACATGAGCCGAAAAGGAGCATTTGTAAAGTTCTTGTAAACTCCCTTGACGGCAGGCCTTCAATTGGGTATACTACGGCGGGAAATGTGTGAATTGTGTAAAGTAAACGGATAAAAACGGGGGAAACAACGTGAGCGCTGCCGTCATATTTGGACTGCTGGGCGGACTGGCCCTGTTCCTGTACGGAATGCAGATGATGTCGTCCGGTCTGGAAGCCGCCGCAGGCAACCGGATGAAGCGGATTTTGGAGCGGCTGACTGCCAACCGCCTGCTGGGCGTGCTGGTGGGCGCGGGGATCACCGCGGTCATTCAGTCCTCCTCGGCCACCACGGTGATGGTGGTGGGCTTTGTCAA
>CALWWS010000070.1 GCA_944385305.1 uncultured Oscillospiraceae bacterium
CCACGCAGTTGATGGACCCCTTGTCCCAGCCCAGGCGGAACTTCACCGTCACCGGCAGGCCCCCCGCCCCCCGGATCACCGCCCGGGCCACCGCCTCGGCCAGCTCCGGGTTCTTCATCAGCCCCGAGCCGTCCCCCGAGTTTGCCACCTTGGGCACCGGGCAGCCCATGTTGATATCAATAATGTCCGCCCCCGACGCCTCCGCCGCGATGGCCGCCGCCCGCTCCATGCAGGCCGGGTCGCTGCCGAAGAGCTGCACCGCCGCCGGGTGCTCCCCCTCCCCCAGCTGCATCAGGGGGAGGGACTTCCTGTCCTGGTAGCACAGGGCCTTGGCGCTCACCATCTCGGTGACGGTGTATCCCGCCCCAAGCTGGCGGCACACAGTGCGAAAGCCCAGATCGGTCACCCCCGCCATGGGGGCCAGGGCCAGGCGGGAGGAAATTTCCACGTTGCCTATCTTCACAGCCGAATTTCAGTCTCCTTATCGGGATATACAGCGGCTTTATCATACCATATTCCCCTGCCTTCGGCAAGGCGGGATTGAGAGGGAACGCCGCCCCGTTCCGACTGGATTTTTCCAATATATGGATTATACTGTCTCTGATACTCACCGGGCGGACAGGCCCCGGGGCAAAGGAGACGAGGAGCATGGCGACGAGGGACAAGCTGAGGATGCGGGCCGCCCGGGCCCGGGAGGAGATGGAGCAGACCGGCAGGCTGGTGCTGCGGGCCCCGGCGGTGGTGCGGGGGGCGGAGTGCGCCATCCGCTTTCTCATGGGGGCGCTGCTGGCGGGGGCGGAGATCTTCGGGGGGTACGCCCCCTTCGGGGTGGGGATGGTGGCCGCCTCCGGGTCGGGGGTGGACGGGTTCTGCGCCCTGCTGGGGGCCTGCCTGGGCTATCTGTCCTTCCAGGGCTTTGCCCAGGGGCTGCGGTATGTGGCCGCCTGCGTCCGGGTGTTCTCGGTGGCCTTTGCCTTGTACGACATCGGGCCCTACCGCCGGGGGTGGTTTATGCCCCTGGCCGCGGCCGCCGTGGACGGGGTGACCGGGTTTGTCTACCTCTCCGACCGGGGGTGGGCCCCGGAGAGCCTGATCTTCTTCGGCACGGAGCTGCTGCTGTGCGCCGCGTCGGCCTACTTCTACCGGGTGGCCTTCTCCCCCTGGAAGCAGAAGGGGGAGCAGGCCTCCCTCTCCCTGCCCCAGGCGGCCAGCCTGCTGGTGCTGGCGGGCACCCTGCTCATTACCCTGTCCCAGATCACCCTGCTGGGGGATCTCTCCGTGGGCCGCTTTGCCGCGGCGGTGGGGGTGATGGCCGCCGCCTCCACCGCCGGGATGGGGCCGGGGGCCGCCCTGGGGGTGGCCGCCGGAGTGGGGATGGATCTGGCCGCCGGGGGGACCCCCTTCTACTCCATGGCCTACGCCCTGGCGGGGGTGATGGCCGGGGTGTTCCGCCGCCAGGGCAGACTGGCCTGCGCCCTGGCCTATGTGCTCTCCAACGCCCTGTGCGTGCTGTGGACCTGGGAGCAGGGGGGGCACATCTCCCTGCTCTACGAGGTGTTCGCCGCCTCGGTGGTCTTTCTCCTGCTGCCCCGGCGGGCCCTGTGCCAGGTGGGGGCCCTGGTGGGGGAGCAGGGGGAGCAGACCACCCGGAACCGGGCCCGGATCTATGTAAAGACACGGCTGGAGCGCACCGCCGCCGCCTTCCGGGAGCTGTACCAGTCCATGCGGGGGGCCTTCGCCCATCCGGAGAACGACGCCGACGCCGCCTGCGTCTTTGACCGGACGGCCGACCGGGTGTGCCGCCGCTGCCCCCTCCAGTCGGCCTGCTGGCAGCGGGACTATGTGTCCACCTTCAACGCTCTCAACGACGCCCTGCCCGCCATGCTGGAGCGGGGCCGGGGGGAGGGGGAGGACTTCCCCCCCTACTTCTCCAACCGGTGCATCAAGTTCCCCGCCTTCCTGGCGGCGGCCAACGAGGAGCTGGCCGGGCTGCTCTACCGCCGGCAGTACCACAGCCGGGTGCGGGAGAGCCGGGCGGCGGTGTGCCGCCAGTATGAGGAGCTGGCCGGGGTGCTGGGGGCGGCGGCGGCCGAGCTGGGGGAGGAGCTCACCCCCGACCCCCTGCGGGAGAAGCGGCTGCGCCGCCACCTCACCGCCCTGGGGCTGGCCTGCCGGGCGTCCGCCTTCTACGACCAGACGGGCCGCCTGCGCCTGGAGCTGGAGGGCAGCGGCCTGAGCCAGCTGCGGGAGAAGGGAGAGGTGGAGCGCCTGTCCGCCCTGCTGGGGGTGCCCCTGCGCGTGGCGGAGGAGGAGGAGCCGGGCCGGCTGGTGCTGGTGCAGCGGGAGCCCCTGAAGGCGGTGGCCGGTGTGGCCGCCCGGCGCAAGGAGGGGGAGCCGGTGTCGGGGGACACGGGTGCCTGGTTCAAGGACGAGAGCGGCGGGCTGTTCGTGCTGCTGTGCGACGGCATGGGGGCGGGGGAGGACGCCCGGGGGGAGAGCACTTTGGCGGTGCGCCTGCTGGAGCAGCTGCTCCGGGCGGGTGTGGTCCCCGAGTCCGCCCTGCGCACCCTGAGCGGCGCGCTGGCCCTGCGCAACGAGGAGAGCCGGGGGGGCTTCACCACGGTGGATCTGCTGCGGGTGGACCTCTTTACCGGACAAGCCCAGGTGTGGAAGTACGGCGCGGCCCCCACCTACATCAAGAAGGGGGCGGCGGTGAGCCGCCTCACCGGGGCGGCCCTCCCCGCCGGGCTGGTGTGGGGAGAGGGCAGCGCCCCCGACACCGCCCAGGTGCAGCTGGAGGCGGGAGACTGGGTGGTGCTGGTGAGCGACGGGGTGGCCGGCGGGGAGAGCGACGTGTGGCTGCGGGAGCAGATCGCCGCCTTTGCCGGGGAGAGCCCCAAGGAGCTCACCCAGGCCCTGCTGGACGAGAGCGCCAGGCGGGTGTCCGCCGCCGACGACCGCACCGCCCTGGCCCTGCGCCTTATCAAGCAATAAAATGGGGCGGCCCTGTGTCACTGACACAGGGCCGCCCTTTCCGCCTTCTTGAAAAAAGGCTTGCCGCTTTTGCGAAGGCGTCAGCCGGGCAGATAGTCCGACGGGTTCACGGGGGAGCCGTTCTCCGCCATCTCCAGGTGCAGGTGGGCGCTCTGGGTGCTCTCGGCGATGGCGGTGTCCCCCACCGCGCCGATAACGTCCCCGGTGCGCACCGTGTCCCCCACCTCCACCGTGGGCACGGCGGCCAGGTTGGAGTAGGTGCTGGTCAGCCCGTCCCCGTGGTCCAGGATGACGGTGGTGCCCATCAGGTCGTCGTCAAACACGTCGATCACCGTGCCTGCGGACACCGCCATCACCTGCTGCCCCAGGGGGGCGGCAATGTCCATCCCGCCGTGGGTGCGCCAGTCCCCCATGGTCTGGTCATAGGTGAGGGTCTGGCTGCTGAAGGCGGCGATCACCTCCCCCTGCACCGGCCAGACAAAGGCCGCCGGGGCGGACGCCTGCTGGGAGGGAGAGGGGGACGGGGCGGCAGAGACCGAGGGAGAGGGAGAGAGTGTGGCCGCGGGAGTGGGAGAGGTGGTGGGGATCGTGCTCTCCGGGGCCGTCCAGGTCAGGCCGGGAGCGCTGCTCTGGGAGGGGGTGGGAGTGACGGTGACCCGGGCGGTGGCCGCCACAGGGGTGCCCGTCAGATCGGTGGACGCGTACAGGTAATAGCCCGAAATTCCTATTGCGGCGAGGCAGAGGAAAAGGACTATGTAAAAGCCCTTTCCCGCCAGAAAATCGCCCAGGCGTTGCGCGATTGGTTTTTTCATGTGTCTTAGCACCTCCGAGGCTATTGTGGACAGGATGAGAGGGGGTTATACACAAAAATAGAAAAATATTGAAGCTGCCGCCGGAGCGGGGCCAAATTTAAGAAAATCTTAATTCCCTCTTTATGGGACTGCGCCCCCTCCTGTGCTAAGATAGGGGGCGCCGGGTGGGGAATGTAAACAAAATGAGAATTTTCCAGCGGCGCGATTGACAAGAGGGGGGCGGAGGATTTAAGATACACGACAGATTGTCATATGGGGGTGTATGATGCCCAGCACGACCTTTTTCAACCTTCCCGCGGCCAAGCGGGAAAAGCTGCTGCGCGCGGCCCGGGCGGAGTTCGGGCGCACGGCCTACGCCGACGTGCCGGTCAGCCGGATTATCCAGGCCGCCGGGATCCCCCGGGGCAGCTTCTACATGTACTTTGCCGACAAGCAGGATCTGTTCGCCTATCTGCTGGAGGACTTCGGCCGGCAGCTGGAGGAGCGGATAAGCCGGCTGCTGGATGGGCGGCGGGGGGATCTGTTCGCCGCCTTTCTCGACCTGTACGACGAGATGGCCCGGGAGCGGGAGCGGGGCGAGGTGCAGGAGCTGATGGACATCTTCCGGTGTAACCGGCAGCTCTCCCCCGGCGTGTTTGTGCGCCAGGAGGGGAAGGATTCCCGCATGGAGCGGCTGGCGGGGCGGATTGACCAGTCTTTGCTGGATCTGCGCCGGGCGGAGGATCTGGAAAATCTGTTCCATCTGCTCGTCACCGTCACCGCCGGGGCCCTTATGGCCGCCGGGTGCAGCGGGGATCCCGCCGGGGCCCGCCGGCGGCTGGTGCAGATGTTTCACATTCTCGAGCGGGGGGCGGCCAGCCGGGCCGCGGCTCCCGCATCAGGCTAAAAAAGGAGTAGACTTGCCATGGAAAGTACCCAGATCAAGCCGGCGGAGGAGGCCCGGGAGCAGGCCGCCCCCGCCGCGCCCAAGTTTAAGCCGCCCAAGAAAAAGCGCAAGTGGCTCAAGCGGCTGATCGTTATTTTGGTGATTGTAGCGGTGCTGGTTCTGCTGCTCTCCCAGTGCATGCAGGCGGGCACCCAGCTGGTGGCCGGCATCTATCTGCCCAGCACGGTGGAGAAGCGGGATATGACCGTGTCCGTGTCGGGCACCGGGGCCATCGAGCCCATCCACGCCTACAGGGCCACCACCCTGGTCAGCGGCGAGGTGCTGGAGGCCCCCTTTGAGGAGGGGCAGACGGTAAACGAG
>CALWWS010000071.1 GCA_944385305.1 uncultured Oscillospiraceae bacterium
GCGGAGCTGAACCCGGTGATGAGCCTGGACTCCACCGAGTCGGTGAAGACGGCGGTGTTCCGGGAGTTCGGCCTGTCCTTCGTGCCCATGAGCTCGGTGAAGAAGGAGCTGCGCACCGGGGCCTTCAGGGAGATTGAGGTGGTGGGGCTGGAGGAGGAGTACCCCATCTACCTGTGCTACCGGGCGGAGGCGGAGAACAGCCCCAGCCTGCGCCCTGTGCTGGACTTCCTGCGCCAACGAAAGACCCAGGACTTTTGCTGATAAGGACAAAATACCCCCGCCCGGCCATGGAGATGGCCGGGCGGGGGTTTGCAGTTTAAAACTTGCTTTACCAGCCGTCCCGGAAGTCGGCCAGGGGGATGGGATCGCCCCCGAAGGAGGGGGCCACCGTGTCCACCGGCGCGCCGGTGGACTGGACGTAGAGGCGCAGCAGGTCGGCGCCGGCGGGCATCCCGTCCCACACCGGCTCGGGCATGCCGTCCCCCGACAGATAGGCCTCGGCCAGATCGGTAAGGGGGCCGCACAGCTCCCGCACCGCCTGGGCGCTCCCCTCCCCGTCAGGCTGGGCCATGACCTCCTCCACCGCGGGGGCGCCGCCGGGGCCGTTGTCGTCCATGATGAAGGCCATGAGGCTGATTCCATAGCCGGGGGTGACGGTGCGGCTCTCCAGGGTGAGGTCATAGTAGAAATTCTCCGCCACACGGCACACGTACACCGTCCGCCCCGCCTGCTCATAGGTGCCGTAGCAGGTGATCTGGGGCAGGTAGAGGGTGTGGTTGGCCTGGTGTGTCTCCCAGCGCCCGTCCACCAGGTAGTCAAAGATGGCGGCGTACTCGCCCCCCAGGCCGAAGAGGGCGGAGGTGGGCTTTTCATAGTCGTAGTAGGTGCGCACAATGGGGCCGTCCCCCGAGAGGGTCAGGGTGTCCCGCATCCGCTGGGCGTTGTCCGGATCGGACTCCATCCAGCGCAGGCGCACCCAGTGTACCCCGTCGGAGAGGGGATAGTACCAGCTGCGGTAGGTCTCCTCCGCACCCAGCTCTACGTCCAGGGAACCCTCATACCAGCCCACTCCCCCCTGGGTATACACCCCGTCCCCCAGGGGCTCCAGGCCCTCGGTGGACAGAAAGTCCAGCAGCTCCAGGCTGCCTATGGGCCCGCCGGCCCAGTACTCGTGGCAGCCCGGGCCAAGCTCCTGGACGGTCACGTCGGCGGGGATATGGAGGGAGAAGTCCACCCCGTAGCCCTGACCCTCCGCGTCATTCCACCACAGGGTGCCGCTGTCCCGGCCCATAAAGTTGGGATCCTCCGGCCAGAGGGGGCTTGTGTCGTGGGTGAAGGCGGATATGGGGGAGGTGTAGGTCAGATCGTCCCAGCTCACCTGGGCCTGCGCGCCCTCCCTCACCGCGCTGCCCGCCGGGGTGCCCGTGTCGTTCAGGCGGGCAAAGCACCGGAAGACCATGGGATCGCCCGGGGTGTAGCCCCCCTCCGGCTCCAGGTACTCCACCCCCACGCCCCCCTGGAGAAAGCCCAGGGCCACCGCGGCGGCGTGGTTGACGTCGCCCACCCGCACCCAGCCGTCCAGCCGGTCGTAAAGCCGGGCGTCGGCGTCGGTGCCGTAGCGGATCTCCAGAACCTCCTCCGTGCCGTCGGCGTCGGCGTCCAGCTCATACACCTGCCCGTCGCAGGCCAGGAGGAGCTGGGGGGAGCCGCTCTCATCCAGGGTGTAGTACTCCACGGGGACGCAGGCCGCCCCCGCGCCGTAGGTGAGCGTAAAGCCCTCCGCCTCCAGCACCCCGTCGAAGGGACGCACGGACACCAGATCGGCGTAGGGGTAGGGCAGCTCCGGCCCGTAGTCCGCCGCCAGCTGCTGGAAGGGGATGCGCAGGGTCTGCTCCCCCTCCCGGCGCACCACGTAGAAGGTGAGCCGGCCGGCGCCGTCGTTGTCCAGCTCCACCTGGTACTCCCCCAGGGCCCAGGCCACCGTGCCCTCATAGCCGGAGAGGATCCCCCGCTTTGTGGACACGCCGTCCGAGGGGTTGACCTCCTCCTCCCCGGCGGGGGAGTTCAGGGAGCAGGCGGCGGCCAGCAGGGCCACCAGGAGAGCGGTGAGGCACAGCAGGGCGACGCCCCGCCGCCGCCCGCCCCGGCCGGCGATGACCAGCAGCCGCTCGGCCAGGGTTCGCTTCCCGCTGCGGAAGTAGGTGGTGAGGGGGGCGGACTGCTCCCGCTCCACGCTGTCCAGAATGGCCCGGCCGTACTTGGCCTGAAAGGCGGCGTCCCGCCCGGCCACCACCGCCTCGTCGCAGGCGATCTCCAGATCCCGCCCCGCCCGGCGGGCCATCAGGTGGACCAGAGGGTTGAACCAGTGCACCGTCCGGGCCAGCAGCAGGAGCAGCTTGTACCACAGGTCGTGCCGCCTGGCGTGTACCAGCTCATGGCGGAACACGGCCTCCAGCTCCTCCGGCTCCAGCTCCCCCGGGGGGAGGAGGAGCACAGGGCGGAAAAAGCCGGTGATGAGGGGGGAGGACACGGCGGCGCAGCGGGCCAGGGCCAGCCGGGGGCCGCCCAGCTCGGCCCGCAGGGCCTCAAACCGGGCCAGCACGGCCCCGTCCGTCTCCGGGGCGCGCCACCGGCCCACCCGGCGGCGGAAGCGGATGTACCGCCCCAGCTGCCAGGCCAGAAAGACCAGCCCGCCTCCCAGCCAGATCAGACTAAGCAGCTGGAAGAGGGAGAGGGCGGGAGCGTACTGGACCGGGGCGGGGGCGGAGCTCTCCGGGGAGCTCTCCCCGCCGGCAAAGTGGTAGGGGATATCCTGGCCAGGCTGCCAGGTCTGGCCGCTCTCTCCCTGAGCGGGGGGTGTGATCTCCGTGGGCAGGGTGCTCTCCGGGGCGTTCTGGCGCTGGTAGAGCACGGTGATCTCCGCCACCGGCACCTGCACCGGCGCCTGGGGCAGAGTGGGGTTGAGGGGAATGGCCAGGCGCAGGGCCACCAGCAGCCAGGCCCAGTAGTACGCCTTGGCCCGGTAGCGCCGGCCCAGCAGGGGCCGGAGCAGCAGCAGGGCGGCAATCACCAGGGACAGGGGCAGGGTGATCTCCGCCACCTGGGCCAGCAGGGCCTCCAGAATCTCCATCAGCGCTCCTCCTCTCCCGCAATGGCCCGGTCCAGGAAGGCCCGCAGCTCCTCCAGCTCCTTGCGGGTCACCGAGCGGCTCTCATACAGGCAGGCCACCAGGCCGGGCAGGCCCCGCCCCCGGAGGAAGGGCCGGTTTTCAAAGGCCAGGTACTCCCCCTCCTCCACCAGGGGGGTGTAGGCGTTCTGCCGCCCCCGCTTCTCCCCCCGGAGAAAGCCCTTCTGGATCAGCCGGGAGAGAAGGGTTTGCAGGGCGGATAGGTTCCAGGGACGCTCTTCCTCCAGCAGGGCGTGGATCTCCCCCGTGGCGGCGGGGGGAGTCAGCCGCCACACCGCCCGCATGACGGTGAGCTCGGCCTCGGGCAGTCGGGTCATAGCCATCAACTCCTACAATTGTATGTCTCTAAGAAAAGCATACAACTGTATGTTTAATATGTCAAGAGAGTGGTTGTAATTTTCTTCCCCGGCGGCTATAATATTCTCTGCCGGAGGGGTGTGGGCCGCCGGCGGATTTGCAGAGAATTTAAGAAAGATTTTATATCTTTTTTCGGGAAATTTACAGGTTCGTATGGTAAAATAGGACCACAGAACACAGCGACAGCGGAGGTGTCGGCGTGGAGGGAAAATACAACTGCCTGATTATCGGCGCGGGCATGGCGGGAGCTGTGGCGGCCCGGCGGCTGGCCGAGGAGGGCGGCAGGCGGGTGCTGCTGCTGGAGCGGCGGGGGCACGTGGGGGGCAACGCCTACGACTGCTATGACGAGACGGGGGTGCTCATTCACCGCTACGGCCCCCACATTTTTCACACCAACAACCGGCGGGTGTTTGACTTTCTCTCCCGCTTTACCGCCTGGAACGGCTACCAGCACCGGGTGGCGGCCAATGTGCACGGGGTGTTCATGCCCGTCCCCTTCAACCTGACCAGTCTGGAGCTGGCCTTCCCCGGGGCGGAGGGGGCGGCGCTGGCGGACAAGCTCATCGGTACTTACGGCGCCGAGCGCAAGGTGACCATTCTGGAGCTGCGAGGCAGCGGCGACCCGGATATCCGGGCCCTGGCCGACTATGTCTACGAGCACATCTTTGTCCACTACACGGTCAAGCAGTGGGGCCAGACCCCGGAGGAGATCGACCCGGCCACCACCGGCCGGGTGCCCGTGTTCCTCTCCCGGGACGACCGGTATTTTCAGGACGTGTACCAGGGTCTGCCCCTGGAGGGGTACACCCCTTTGTTTGAGCGGATGCTGGATCACCCCAACATCACCGTGGAGCTGCACACCGACGCTGCCGGGCGGGTGGAGCTGGAGGAGGATGGAACCATCCGCCTGGACGGGGCGGCGTTTGACGGGCCGGTGATCTACACCGGCGCAGCGGACGAGCTGTTTGGCTGCCGCTTCGGCCGGCTGCCCTACCGCACCCTGGACTTCCAGTTTGAGCACATCCCCCGGGACGATTTTCAGGGCTACGGCACGGTGAACTACACGGTGGATCAGCCCTGGACCCGAATTACCGAGTTCAAGCACCTCACCGGCCAGAAGCTGCCGGGGCACACCACCGTGGCCCGGGAGTTCTCCCGGGCCTATACCGGGGCGGAGGGGGAGATCCCCTACTATGCCATCATCAATGAGGCCAACAACGAGCTGTATCACCGCTACCGCCAGCTGGCGGAGCGCTGCCCCAACCTGTACCTGCTGGGCCGGCTGGCGGAGTACAAGTACTACAACATGGACGCCATCGCCGCCCGGGCGCTGGAGCTGTGTGACGATTTGTTAAAGTGAGGGATCGCTCCATGTCCAAGATCATCACCTTTGCGGTGCCGTGCTACAACTCCGCCGCTTACATGGACCACTGCGTGCAGACCCTGCTCACCGGCGGGGAGGATATCGAGATTATCCTGGTGGACGACGGCTCCACCAAGGACGACACTCCCGCCATCTGCGATCGCTATGCCCAGCAGTACCCCGATATCGTGCGGGTGATCCACCAGGAGAACGGGGGCCACGGGGAGGGGGTCAATCAGGGCCTGCGCCACGCCCGGGGCCTGTACTACAAGGTGGTGGACTCGGACGACTGGCTGGACGAGAAGGCACTCCAGGCGGCCCTGGCCAAGCTGCGCCAGTTCTCCGGGGAGCAGCAGCCCCTGGACATGTTCATCGCCAACTACGTCTATGAGCACACCTATGAGAACACCCGCAAGGTGATGCGCTACACCAACGTCTTTCCGGAAAACCGGGTGTTCTCCTGGGGCAATATCGGCCGCTTCCGCCCCTCCCAGTACCTGCTGATGCACTCGGTGATCTACCGCACCCAGCTGCTGCGGGACTGCGGGCTGGAGCTGCCCAAGCACACCTTCTACGTGGACAATATTTTTGTCTACCAGCCCCTGCCCTGGGTGAAGCGGATGTACTACATGGATCTCAACCTCTACCGCTACTTCATCGGCCGGGCGGACCAGTCGGTGAACGAGCGGGTGATGGTCACCCGGGTGGATCAGCAGGTGCGGGTGACCCGGATGATGATTGACAGCCACAATCTGCCCCGCATCCGCCGGGAGCACAAGAAGCTGGGGCGCTACATGACCAGCTACCTGGCCATGATGATGACCATCTCCTCCATCTTCCTCATCATCGACGGCACCCCCCAGTCCCTGGGGAAGAAGACCGAGCTGTGGGAGTACCTGCGCACGGTGGACGCGGATCTCTACCACAAGCTCAAGTACCGCTCCCTGTCCATTGTGGGCAACTTCCCCGGCTACCAGGGGCGCAGGCTCTCGGTGCGCATCTACCGCATTGTCAAGCGGCTCTATAAATTCAACTGAGAAAAAGGCGTCCCGGACCGCACAGCGGCCCGGGACGTTTGCAAACCGGAAAAGAGGGGGCGCTCCATTTGGAGCGCCCCCTCTTTTGTTGGAAGGGTTACTTCACAAAGGCGCTGCAGAAGTTCATCAGGATCTGGGCCACCTCGGCGCGGCTGGCGGTGCCGGTGGGGTCAAGGAGATTGTTCCCCTTGCCGGAGAGCACTCCGTTGCCCACCGCCCACTCCATGGCGGTCTTGGCCCAGTCGGACACCGTGTCCCCGTCGGAGAAGGCGGAGAGATCCCCCTTCTCCACGGAAATGTACTCCTTGTACTGGGCGTAGCGGTAGAGGATGGCCGCCATCTGCTCCCGGGTGATGTCCTCCTCCGGGCCGAAGGTGCCGTCCCCGTAGCCGGTGACGATGCTCTGGGCGGCGGCCCAGTTTACCGCGTCGCAGTACCAGCTGCCGGAAACCACGTCCTCAAAGGAGCTCAGGGTGCCGGTGGGGGCATTTTCCAGGTTGAAGAGCACCTGGGCGATCATGGCCCGGGACAGGTTGGTGCCGGGGGCAAACAGCGTGCCGCCCGTGCCGCTCATCATGCCCTCGTTGTACACGAACACCACAGCGTCGTAGTACCAGGCGTTCTCGGATACGTCGGCAAAGGGCAGGACGCTCTCCTCCCCGCCGTCCTCGCCCTGGAGCTGGAACACGGCGGTAATGGTCACGGCGCAGCCGGGCATCTTGAAGGTGTACTGAGTGTCGCTCTTCTGGGTGACCTCCACCGCACCCGCGGTACCGGTAACAGTGAGAGAGGAGAACTCATAGCCCGCGTCGGGCTT
>CALWWS010000072.1 GCA_944385305.1 uncultured Oscillospiraceae bacterium
GGGGAGTCCATGCTCAACGCCGGCATCCTCCCCGGGGATCTGGTGGTAGTCCACCGCCAGCAGGAAGCCCGCAGCGGCGAGATTGTAGTGGCCCTGTTTGAGGACGAGGCCACGGTAAAGACCCTGCGCCGCAAGGACGGGCACACCTGGCTGATGCCGGAGAACCCGGACTACCAGCCCATCGACGGCGACGGCTGCCAGATCCTGGGTAAGGTGGTGGCGGTGGTGCGCCGCTACTGAGGCCGTGAGCCGCATTGTGTTTTCCACCCCCGCCGGTCTCCTGGGGCTGGAGGGGGAGGAGGGAGGACTCACCCGCCTCTATCTGCCGGGGCAGGATGCAGAGCCCGTGGGGGAGGAGACCCCCCTGCTGGCCCTGGGCAGGGCGCAGCTGCTGGAGTATTTTCAGGGGACGCGCAGGGAATTCTCCCTGCCCCTGCTCCCCCGGGGTACCCCCTTTTTCCGGCAGGTGTGGGCCGCCCTGGGGGAGGTGCCCTACGGCCAGGTGACCACCTACGGCGCCCTGGCCCGCCGGGTGGGGCGGCCCCGGGCGGTGCGGGCGGTGGGCCAGGCCAACCACCGCAACCCCCTGCCCATCTTGATTCCCTGCCACCGGGTGGTGGGGGCGGACGGCGGGCTCACCGGGTACGCGGGGGGCCTGGCGCTGAAGGAATTTCTGCTGAAACTGGAGGGCGCCTGGCCGGCAGGGCCAGGCACCTTGGAAGGGAAGACTCAATGAAGCTGATCTCATGGAATGTAAACGGCCTGCGGGCCTGCCTGGGCAAAGGCTTTCTGGATTTTTTCCACCAGGCGGACGCCGACGTGTTCTGCCTGCAGGAGACCAAGCTCCAGCCCCACCAGATTGAGCTGGAGCTGCCCGGCTACGCCCAGTACTGGAACAGCGCGGAAAAGAAGGGCTACTCGGGCACCGCCATCTTTACCCGCCTGCCCGTCCGGTCGGTGGCCTACGGCATGGATCTGCCCCAGCACGACAGCGAGGGCAGGCTCATTACCCTGGAGCTGGACGATCTCTATGTGGTTACCTGCTACACCCCCAACTCCCAGCGGGGGCTGACCCGACTGGACTACCGGATGGAGTGGGAAGACGCCTTTCTGGACTACCTGCGCAGCCTGGACCGGCACAAGCCGGTGGTGCTGTGTGGGGATCTGAACGTGGCCCACCGGGAGATTGACCTGAAAAATCCGGGGCCCAACCGGAACAACGCCGGCTTTACCGACCAGGAGCGGGAGAAGATGACCCGCCTGCTGGACAGCGGCTTTACCGACACCTTCCGCTGCCTCTACCCGGACCGAACCGGGGCCTACACCTGGTGGTCCTACATGTACAACGCCCGGGCCAACAACGCCGGGTGGCGGATTGACTACTTCATCGTCTCCGACCGGCTGCGGGACAGCATCGGGGAGAGCGCCATCCACAGCGAGGTGTACGGCAGCGACCACTGCCCGGTGGAGCTGATTCTCAAGGAGGGGGCCAGGCCATGAGGCTGACCACACTGCTGGAAAATACGGCGGTTGACCCGGCGCTGATCTGTCAGCACGGGCTGAGCCAGTATCTGGAGGTCAACGGCCGGCGCATCCTCTTTGACGCCGGGCCCTCGGCGGCCTCGGTGGAGAACGGAGAACGGCTGGGGGTAGATCTGGGGGCGGTGGACACCTGCATCCTCTCCCACGGCCACTACGACCACGCAGACGGCCTGCCCGCCTTTTTGGAGCGCAATCCCACCGCCCCCGTCTGGCTCAAGCCGGAGGCGGAGGGGCGGCAGCTGGGGCGCAAGGAGGGAGATTTGCGGTACATCGGGGTAACCCCGACCCTCTTTGAGCAGTATGCCCACCGCCTGCGCTTTGTGCGGGAGGAGACCGACCTGGGGGACGGCATTGTCCTGCTGCCCCACATTACCCGAAATCCCCGCTACGCCCAGCCCCAGGACGACCTGCTGGTGGAGACGGCGCAGGGGGAGATCGCCCCCGACCCGTTCCTCCACGAGCTCATCCTCACCATACGGGAGGGGGAGGGGGTGCACATCCTCACCGGGTGCAGCCACAGCGGCATTGTGGGGATGGTGGAGACGGTGATGGCCCGCTTCCCCGGGGTGCCCGTGCGCAGCGTCACCGGGGGCTTTCACCTGATGGCGGTGCCCCATCAGGATCGGATGAGCTGCTCTGAGGAGTTCGCCCTGGCCCTGGGGGAGAAGCTGCGGGATCTGGGGGACTTCCCCGTATTTACCTGCCACTGCACCGGCCAGGCGGCCTTTGATTTGATGAAGACGCCCCTGGGAGACCGCCTCACCTACCTGCGGGGCGGCATGACGGTGGAAATTTAATCGGAACGGGGCAGCGCCCCGGGGATCGACAACCGATCCCCGGGGCGCTGCTGTACCCTTCCCGGCCCGTCACGCCTCCAGGCTCAGGAGCACCTGGCCCGCCGCCCGGGCGAAGAGCCGGGCCCCCGCCAGGGCCTCCTGGAGGGTATTGCCGTGGCAGCCCACCTCCACCAGCAGGGAGCCGGTGGTGAGCTGCTGGTTGTACCGGGAGCTGCGCAGAGTCATGGGCCTGGCCAGAGTGGGGTAGAGGGTATTCATGCTCTGCTGGATCTTGGCGGCCAGGGTCAGGTTCTTTGTCCAGTTGGGGTGCTCGCCCCCCTCGCTGGAGCCCAGCACCAGCATCACCTGGGCGGTGGGCGTCCCGTCAATGTTGGTCACCGCCTTGTATACCGTCCCGTCCTCCCCCACCAGGGCGTCCCGGTGGATATCCAGCACAATCTGGATGGAGGGATACTGCTGGAGGTAGCTCTCAATCCCCTGGGCGGAGCGGTCGTAGGCCCCGTTGTACTGGGGATAGTCGTACAGGGTGCGGTCGTGGAGCACCGTCAGCCCCATCTCGGTAAAGATCCGGGCGATCTCGTCCCCCACCCGCACCACATTGAAATTTTCATCCAGGGTGCGGGTATTGTTGTCCGAGGGCTCATATACATCCTCCCCGTCCTGGGTATAGGCCTCGCTGCCGTGGGTGTGGACAATGAGCACCTGGGGCTGATCGGCAGCCAGGGTAATCTCCACCGGGGCGGCCACCGCGGCGGCCAGATCCACCTCCAGGCTGGTGCGGTTGTAGAGGTAGACTCCGCCGGAGACCACATACCCCTGGGTGCTGGTGGGGATGAGGGTACGGGCCACAATATCCTCCGGGGCGGCGGTGGTTACCGGCTGCTCGGTAATGTCGTCGTGGTCCCGGGCGGGCTGGCCGGCCGGGAGCTGGAGCTCCTCCCCGCCGTCCTCTCCTCCCTCCTGGAGATACTGCTGCGCCGCCTCTCCCCCGGCCAGCAGCAGGGGAGACTGGCCCACCGCCAGCCTGTCCCAGACCCCCAGCTCTCCCAGAGGCCCCTCCCGGTCGGGCACGCTTCCCAGCTCGGCGGAAAGGGCGGCGGATACAAAGGCGGGGCTCTCCCCCAGAGCCCGGAAGGTGTCTCCCGCCGCCCCCGCCCCGGTGCACAGCAGCAGCACCCACCCGGCGATGGTGGCCATAAACAGGGCCGCGCCCCGGCGGAATACCCGGCCCCACTGAATTCTATCTCCCATGGTGCATCCCGTCCTTATCTGATGTGATGGTAAAGCCTATGCCCGGCGGGGTGCAAATATGAGCCTGTCCTTCCACCTTTTCTCTCAACTGTCAGGGGACCTTTCTTGACTTTTTTCCCGGATCGGATATAATGCTTGTAAACCCACTGTTAGGCAGAAAGCCAGTTCTGTGGGGAGATCCGGCCGCGGGCAGTCCGACGGCCGGGAGAGGAAACGGGTAAAGAGAGGCTTATATATATGGGTAAAATTGCAGTAATTACCGACAGCAACAGCGGCATTACGCAGGCGCAGGCAAAGGAGCTTGGCATTCAGGTTCTGCCCATGCCCTTTTATATCAATGACGAGCTCTTTCTGGAGGATGTGACCCTCACCCAGGAGGATTTCTATAAGCGCCTGGCCGAAAACGCCGACGTAAAGACCACCCAGCCCGCCCCCGGCGACGTGATTGAACTCTGGGAAAAGGCGCTGGAGGAGTATGACCAGATTGTCTACATTCCCATGTCCAGCGGCCTGAGCAGCTCCTGTGAGACGGCCTGCATGCTGGCCCAGGACTACGACGGCAAGGTGCAGGTGGTGAACAACCAGCGCATCTCGGTCACCCAGCGCCAGTCCGTGCTGGACGCCATGGCCATGGCGCAGGCGGGCAAGAGCGCGGAGGAGATCCGCGCCATTCTGGAGGAGACGAAATTCGACTCCGACATCTACATCACGGTGGACACCCTGAAGTACCTGAAGAAGGGTGGCCGGCTTACTCCGGCGGCGGCGGCCATCGGCACGGTACTCAACCTCAAGCCGGTGCTGCGCATCAAGGGGGAGAAGCTGGACGCCTTCTCCAAGACCCGGGGCTGGAAGGCGGCCAAGAAGGCGATGATCACCGCAGTGGTGGAGGGCATGGCCCGGGAGTTCCCCGGCTGCGAGGGCCCGGAGGAGATCCACATCGCCGCCGCCTACACCGGCAGCCGGGAGGATGCGCAGGAGTGGCTGGAGGAGCTGCAGGAGGCCTTCCCCGGCTATCCCATCCACATGGACCCCCTCTCCCTCAGCGTAGCCTGCCACATCGGCCCGGGCGCCCGGGCGGTTACATATACCAGGGCACTGCATATTTGATTGAGACAAACAGTTCCCGGGACGTCAAAGCCGTCCCGGGAACTGTTTTTGTATGAATTTAAAAATCGTGCAAAAAATCTTCATGTTTTATACACATTTTCTGTTTATGATAAGCCCAGTCAAAAGGCAGCGGGATTTTTTCAATCCCGGCAGAAGGAGCGAGCAGTATGTACTACAGTGATTATAACAGACCCCCCGAGGGGCAGGAGCCGATTGAAGCCTCCCACTACCATGTCAGCCCCCCCGAGCCCCCCAAGAAGAAGCGGGGCGGCGCGGTGAAGCTGGTAGCTCTGGGGCTGTGCTGCGCCATTGTGGGCGGGCTGGCCGGCGGCGCCGGTGTGCTGGCCCTGAAAAGCGGCGAAGAAAACACCACCACGGTCTACCAGGGGGATCGGCCTGCCGTTGTGGTGGATATCGCCAATGTCACTGCCAAGGAGCCCCTTACCGCCTCCCAGATCTACGCCGCCTCTGTGGGCTCCACGGTAGGTATTACGGTGGACACCGTCACCACCAACCTGTGGGGGCAGAAGATCCCCGCTGCCGCCGCGGGCTCCGGCTTTGTCATCAGCGAGGACGGCTACATCGTCACCAACTACCACGTCATTGACGAGGCCACTGCCATTCAGGTTGCCTTTGTGGACGGCACCACCTATGACGCCACCCTGGTGGGCGGCGACCAGGACAACGATATCGCCGTGCTGAAAATTGAGGCCACCGGCCTGACCCCTGTGATCATTGGCGACTCGGACAGCCTGGTAGTGGGCGAGGACGTGGTAGCCATCGGCAACCCCCTGGGCGAGCTGACCTACACCCTCACCAAGGGCGTGGTTTCCGCGGTGAACCGCAGCCTGACCATGTCGGGCGGTCTGGTGATGAACATGATTCAGACCGATACCGCCATTAACTCGGGCAACTCCGGAGGCCCCCTGTTCAACATGTACGGTCAGGTCATCGGCATCACCAGCGCCAAGCTGTCCAACAGCTCTTCCTCCTCCGACGCCACCATTGAGGGGCTGGGCTTTGCCATACCCATCAACGACGTGTGGGACATGATTCAGGACATCATTGAAAACGGCCGGGTAACCGGCAAGCCCTACATGGGCATTACTCCCGCCAACGTCACCGAGTCCGACGCCCAGAAGTACGGCATGAGCGTGGGCGTGTACGTCAACGCGGTCACTCCCGGCTCCGCCGCCGAGAAGGCCGGCCTGGTGCAGGGGGATATCATTACCGCCATTGACGAGACCACCATTACCTCTTACAGCGACCTGAAAACCGCCCTGAAAAACTATAAGGCGGGGGATACCGCCACCCTCACTCTGGACCGCAACGGCAAGGTGGATACGGTGAGCATCACCTTTGACGAGTACCCCACCGACGAGGAGCTGGAGCAGCAGCAGGCCCAGCAGGAAGCGCAGGAGGAGCAGCAGCAGGAAGAGCAGCAGAACAGCTACTACAACTGGCCCTTCGGCGGCAGCTGGTTCCCCTATTAATTCCGCAAAAAGCGCGCTGTGTGAAATTCACACAGCGCGCTTTTTTGATTTGGTCTATGCCCCGCCCAGGGCCTTGGCAACCACCGCAAAGACCGGCAGGGAGATAATAGAGAGCAGGGTGGACAGGCTCACCATCTCCG
Organism: uncultured Oscillospiraceae bacterium; assembly: GCA_944385305.1. Classification (GTDB taxonomy): domain Bacteria; phylum Bacillota; class Clostridia; order Oscillospirales; family Oscillospiraceae; genus CALWWS01. The sequence goes on from CALWWS010000072.1 coordinate 6,331, forward strand.
CCTCAATCACCGGGTCCCGCCTGAACTGCTGCGCAAACATGGCGGTTGTACCCGCCGTGGGGGTGGCCAGCAGGATAACAATGGCGGAGTAGAGCATGGGGTCCAGCTTCAGGGGCACCAGTGCCAGGGCGGCCGCCAGGGGGAAAATCACCAGCTTGAACAGGGTGGCCAGGTAGAGCCGCCTGTCCCGGAATGCCGCCTTCAAATCCGCCTGGGCCATCTGGGCGCCGATGATCACCATGGCCAGAGGGGTGTTCATACTGCCCAGAAAGCTCACCGCGTCCCCCACCGTGGCGGGCAGCCTCACCGCCAGTAAAAACAGAAGCAAGCCCACCACCGTGCCCAGAATGCCCGGGTTAAGCACCGCTTTTTTCACAGAGAGCTCCTTACGTCCCCCCATGAGTACCACCCCGTGGCTCCAGTTGAGCAGGGTGAATACCGCCAGGGAGACGGTGGCATAGATCAGCCCCCGCTCTCCCAGCACCGCCCGGATCAGGGGGATGCCCATAAAGCCCACGTTGCCGTAGAGCACGCCGAAGCGCAGGGTATCCCGGGTATCCGGCGCCAACCGGCGGAAGAGGAGCATAATCACTCCGGCGTAGATCCCGTAGAGGATCAGCAGCACCACAAAGCCAACTCCCACCGTGTGGAGCAGGGCGGGGTCCTTCTCGGTCTGCAGGGCGTCCACCACCAGGCAGGGCACCACCACATAGAGCAGCAGGAAGGTGATCTGGTTGACGCTGGAGGCGCTGAGCTTGCCCGCCTTGGAGAGGAGGAAGCCCACGCCCATCATGAGAAACAGAGTGCCCACCTGACTGGCCACCAGCAGCAGATTATTCAGCAACGGTCTGCTCCCCCCGTTCTCCCGGCGGTGAATTTTGGCACATTGGCGTATTTGTTATTATATCGCCCCAAAAGCGCCCTTGTAAAGGGCCAGTTGGTTGACAAGGCCGCCGGCGGGGGACTATACTAATGCTTACTGATTTGTACAAGGAGGCATGGTCATGTCCCCTCCCCGGAAAAAGAGCGCGGGCTATCTCTCCATTTTTATCTCCTACTACAGGCCCCACCTGAAGCTGTTTGTGCTGGATATGGTGTGCGCGCTGTGCATCTGTCTGGTGGATCTGGCCTTTCCATTCGTCTCCCGGCTGTCCATGCAGCAGCTGCTGCCCCAGCGGATGTTTGAGACCTTCTTTGCCGTGATGGCCATCCTGGTGGCGGCCTATGTGCTCAAGAGCGTCTTTTACTATATCATCACCTACTGGGGCCACTTGCTGGGGGTGCGGATGGAGGCGGATATCCGCCGGGATCTCTTCGCCCACATGCAGCGTCTCTCCTTCTCCTTCTACGACAAAAACCGCACCGGCCAGCTGATGAGCCGGGTCACCGGCGATCTCTTTGAGATCACCGAGCTGGCCCACCACGGCCCGGAGGATCTCTTCATCTCCTCGGTCACCCTCATCGGCGCCTTTGTGATCATGCTCACCATCCGCTGGCAGCTGGCCCTGGTGGTGTTCGCTGTGGTGCCCCTGTTCATCCTCTTCACCGTCTTCTCCCGCAAGCGGATGATGCGGGCCTCCACCGAGGTGAAGGCCAAGCTGGCGGGAATCAACGGGGAGGTGGAGTCCTCTATCTCCGGAATGCGCACCGCCAAGGCCTTTGCCAATGAGGACGCGGAGCAGGAGAAGTTCCGCAAGGCCAACGACCAGTTCCGGGGGGCCAAGCGGGGCTACTACAAGGCCATGGCCACCTACCAGTCCGGCCTGGAGTTCTGCATGGGGATTATGAGCGTGCTGGTCATTGCCTGCGGCGGCTTTCTCATCATGCGGGGGGGCATGGACTATGTGGATCTCATCACCTTCTCCCTGTATGTGACCACCTTCATCACCCCCGTGCGCAAGCTCTCCGCCTTTGTGGAGCAGTATATGCAGGGCATGGCGGGCTTCAAGCGCTTTGTGGAGCTGATGCAGGTGCAGCCCGACATTGAGGACGCCCCCGACGCCCGGGACATCGGGCCGGTGAAGGGGGATATTCTGGTGGATCACGTCACCTTCCGCTACGAGCCGGAGGCCGAGCCGGTGCTCCGGGACGTGACCCTGCACATCCGCCCCGGGGAGACGGTGGCGGTGGTGGGCCCCTCCGGGGGCGGCAAATCCACCCTGTGCCAGCTCATCCCCCGCTTTTACGACGTGAGCGAGGGGAGGATTCTGGTGGACGGCCAGGACGTGCGCCAGCTCAAGCAGCACGCCCTGCGGGAGAATATCGGCATCGTCCAGCAGGACGTGTTCCTCTTTGCGGGCACCATCTACGACAACATCCGCTACGGCCGGCCGGACGCCACCCAGGCGGAGATTGTGGAGGCAGCCAAAAAGGCGGAGATCTACGAAGATATCCTGGAAATGCCCGACGGCTTCCAGACCCAGGTGGGGGAGCGGGGGGTGCTCCTCTCCGGCGGGCAGAAGCAGCGCATCAGCATCGCCCGCATTTTCCTGAAAAATCCCCCTATCCTGATTCTGGACGAGGCCACCTCCGCCCTGGACAGCGTCACCGAGGCCCGCATCCAGTCCGCCTTTGACCAGCTGGCCGTGGGGCGCACCACCCTCATCATTGCCCACCGGCTGTCCACCATCCGCTCTGCCGGGCGGATTCTGGTCATCGACCACGCGGGCATCGAGGAGGAGGGCACTCACCAGGAGCTGATGGAGCGGGGCGGGGAGTATGCCAGACTCTACCGTACCCAGCAGTCTGTCTCCATATAGGGGGGTGGCAGATACCATGACCAAGACAGAGCTGTTAAACCGCTGTGCCCAGAGCGGGGAGGAGCGAGTGCTCCTGGCCCGGGTGCTGGACCGGCTGGAGACCGCCCGGCAGCGGAATATCCCCGCCCACACCGGCTTTCTCTCCCCCCAGCAGCGCGCCGCGGTGGAGGGGCTGCTCCAGGCCGCCGGCAATCCCCGGCATCTGTTCACCGGGGGCTTTGACGGGGCGGAGCGGTGCATCTGCGCCTTTCTGCCCGACTGGATGGAGGAGGAGGACTTTCTGGCCGACCCGGAGGGGCCCATCTGCGCCCTGCGCTGTACCTTTCCGGCGGACAGCGGCCTGTCCCACAGGGACTTTCTGGGGGCCATCCTGGGCCTGGGGCTGGATCGGGAGAAGATCGGGGATCTGCTGGTGGACCGGGAGAGCTGTCAGATCCTCCTGCTGCGGGAGCTGGAGGAGTTTCTCCTGCTCCACCTGGATCAGGCCGGGCGGGTGCGCCTCAAGCTGGCCCCCTGCCCGCTGGATCAGCTCAACCCCCCTGCGCCCCAGGTAAAGGAGATCCGGGACACGGTGGGCTCCCTGCGGCTGGACGCGGTGGCCGCCTCCGGCTTCTCCCTGTCCCGGGGGAGGGCGGCGGACTTCATCAGTGCGGGGAAGGTACAGCTCAACCACCGGGAGTGCCTCAAGCCCGACCGGGCGGTGGCCCAGGGGGACGTGATCTCCTGCCGGGGACTGGGCAAGTGCGTGCTCACCCAGGTGGGCGGCCCCTCCAAAAAGGGGCGGATTATGATTGTATTGGAGCGATATGTGTGATGGATCAGGCTAAAATCGACCGCATCAACGCCCTGGCCAAAAAGGCCAAAAGCCCGGAGGGTCTCACCCCGGAGGAGGAGGCGGAGCGGGCCGCCCTGCGCAGGGAGTATGTGGCGGCCTACCGGGAGAGCCTGGTGGCCCAGCTGGAGAGTATCCGCATTGTGGAGCCCGACGGCACCAAGCACCGCCTGCCCAAAAAGGACTGAAAAAGCGCCGCCCATCAGGGCGGCGCTTTTTACTGAAATTTTAAGACAAGCCATATTACCAGAGCAATCTGGGCGATCAAAATGGCGGGCAGGCCGAACTTGAAGTACCAGTGGCGGGTCTTGTGGCGGAACAGCCGCATGCCCAGAATAGCCCCCGGGCTGCCCCCAATCAGGGCCAGAATAAAAAATGTGGCCTCCCGGATGCGCCATCTGTCCAGCCTGGCCCGGCGCTTGTCTATCCCCATGGCGGCAAAGGCAATTACGCTGAGGGCCAGCACCCACAGCCCCAGCCAGAACCACCCGCTGTGCAGCCACTGACTCATACCGTCACCCGCACAAATCCGCCCCGCTTTTTCGTGGTGGCATACCACAGGGCCAGGTCGATGTCAAACTCTCTGCCGCTGTCCAGAATGGTCACCCTGTCCCCCTCCATGGCGATGATGGTCACCCAGTGCCACCAGTCCAGCTCCTTCACCTTGCCCCGGCACAGGTTGAGAAAGGCCACCGGGCACTCCTCCTCCAGCCCGGCCCGGACAAAGGCGGCGGCCTGGGCAAAGTCAGGGCGCTTGGTGCGGGCGGCGGGCACCTCAAACACCAGAGAGGTGAGGGAAATTCCAGCCGCCGCGGCGTAGTCCGCCATGCCCTGGGCCATCCGCTCCGGCCGGTTGAGGCCGTGGCTGGCGGGGGTCACATAGTCCCACACCCGGCACATCAGCCCGGTAAAGGCCTGCCGGTCCTCCGCCCTCTGGGGGCACAGGGGCCGCAATTCCGGCCGGACGGCGGCCAGGTAGGAGAAGATCACCGACGCCGCCGTGGGGCCGCACCCCGCCCGGCGCTGCCAGAAGTCGGGGTACCAGTCCTGATCCGCCCCCCGGGTCACCTGCCCGTCAGGCCCGGCGATATCAAAGAGCTCCGGGTGGGAGAGAGAAATTCTGGTCTCCAAATCACATCTGCCTTTCTGGGGAGAGCTTCCGGTTTCAGTATACCAGCCCCGTCAAGTCCCGCCGCCCGTCTCCTCCCGGGGCGCCAGCCAGCGGCCCCAGCGGTAGTAGATGCACATGGCCACGGTGGTGACCGTCCAGGTAATGGGGTAGCTGGCCTCCACGGTGTACACGGTGTGGTGGACGGGCACCACAAAAAACAGCCACAGCAGGCGCAGCACGCACACCCCGAAGACCGAGATGAGCATGGGGATCATGGACTTGCCCGCCCCCCGAATGGCGCCGGAGAGCAGCTCGATGAGCACATAGGTAATGTAGGTGGGCACCAAAAAGCGCACCATCTCCACCCCGATGTCCAGCACCTGGGCGTCAGGGGTGAAGATGGAGAGAATGGGCCGGGCAAACACCGCCATGGCCGCGCTGAGCACCACGGTAAAGCCGGCGCTCATCCAGGCGGACACCTTCACCCCCTGCCTGAGCCGGTCATACTTGCCCGCCCCATAGTTCTGCCCGGCAAAGGTGGTGAGGGCCAGGCCCATGGCGTTGATGGACATCCAGAAGATCACGTCCATCTTTCCATAGGCCGTCCAGGCGGCCACCGTATCGGTGCCGAAGGTGTTGATGGCGGCCTGGATGACAATGTTGGACAGGTTGTACATCACCGACTGCAGGGCGGCGGGGGTGCCCACCTGCAGGGTGGCCCTCAGGGGCTGAGCCTGTATGGAGAGCATACGGGGAAAGAGCTGGTAGCTCTGCCCGTGGGAGCGCATGAGGGAGATCACCACCAGCACGGCGGAGAGCACCTGGGAGGCTACCGTGGCAATGGCCACACCGGCCACCCCCAGGCGGAAGCCCAGCACCAGGACCAGATCCAACACAATGTTGCACCCCGAGGCGGCTATGAGGAAGTAGAGAGGCCGGCGGGAGTCCCCCACCGCCCGGAGCACGCCGGTACCCATGTTGTAGATTACATTGGGTATCATTCCAAGAAAATATACCCGCAGGTATAATACCGCGCCGGGCATGGCCTCCGCTGTGGTGCCCATGGCGGAGAGCACCCAGGGGGTGAGCAGTACCCCGCACACCATAAAGACGGCCCCGATAATCACCGACAAAAGCATGGCGGTATGTACGCCCCGGGAGACCTCCTCCCCCCGCCGGGCGCCGTAGTGCTGGGCGATGGTGACCACCGCGCCGCTGGCCAGGCCGGTGAAGATACCCACCGTCAGGTTGACCACCGTGCCGGTGGAACCCACTGCCGCCAGGGCGGTCTTGCCCACAAAGCGGCCCACCACCACCGTATCTACCGTGTTGTACAGTTGCTGAAAAAAGGTGCCGAACCACAGGGGGAAGAAGAAGGCCAGCAGTTGCTTCCAAATCACTCCCTGGGTAATGTCTCCGCTCGTCTGACGCAGCACGCCCATATCCCACCTAACCGGCGAAAATAAGACGCGCCCGGCGCGCGTCATACACGGCATTCTACACGCTTTCTCCCGGAAAGGCAAGGGGCTTTCTCCCCATTTTCTCTCCGGGGGGCAACATTTTCCCCTTCCCCTTGTATTTCCGGCCTTTGTCCGATATAATATGAGGGCGAATTTACCGAAAGAGGGTACGGATACATGAAATTAGGCATTGTGGGCCTGCCCAACGTGGGCAAGAGCACCCTGTTCAACGCCATCACCAACGCCGGCGCGGAGAGCGCCAACTACCCCTTCTGCACCATTGACCCCAACGTGGGGGTGGTGGCCGTCCCCGACAAGCGGCTGGATAAGCTTACCGAGATGTACCATCCCAAGAAGACCACCCCGGCGGTGATTGAGTTTGTGGACATCGCCGGTCTGGTCAAGGGCGCCAGCCAGGGCCAGGGCCTGGGCAACAAATTCTTGGCCAATATCCGGGAGTGCGACGCCATCGTCCACGTGGTGCGCTGCTTTGACGACGAGAATATTATGCACGTGGTGGCCGACACCAGCACCAACGTGCCTGTGGATCCCGCAGGCGACATCGGCGTTATCGACATCGAGCTGATTATGGCCGATGTGGAAATGGTGGAGCGGCGGATTGAGAAGGCCAACAAGGCCGCCAAGGGGGACAAGAAGTACCTGCGGGAGGCACAGGTGTTCACCCAACTCAAGGACTGGCTCAACGACGGCAACTCCGCCCGTTCCTTTGACTGCGACGAGGAGGACGCCGCCATCATCGCCACCGCCGAGCTGCTCAGCCTCAAGCCCATTATCTATGCGGCCAACCTGGACGAGGACGGCTTTGCCGAATACCACAACAACCCCTACTACAAGCTGGTGGAGGACCTGGCCGCCAAGGAGGAGGCCCAGGTGATCCCCGTGTGCGCCAAGCTGGAGTCCGAGATCGCCGAGCTGGACGGGGAAGAGAAGGCCATGTTCCTGGAGGATCTGGGCATTGCCGAGTCGGGCCTGGATCGCCTGATCAAGGCCAGCTACGCCCTGCTGGGCCTCATCTCCTTCCTCACTTCCGGGGAGGATGAGTGCCGGGCCTGGACCATTAAGAAGGGCACCAAGGCCCCCCAGGCCGCCGGTAAGATCCACACCGACTTTGAGCGGGGCTTTATCCGCGCCGAGGTGGTGAGCTACGATGACCTGATAGCCTGCGGCTCTATGGCTGCCGCCCGGGAGAAGGGCCTGGTGCGCTCCGAGGGCAAGGAGTACGTGATGAAGGACGGGGACATCGTCCTCTTCCGCTTTAACGTATAAATCAGACCACAACACAGCGCCGGGAGAGCGGATAAAAATCCGCTCTCCCGGCTTTTCTGTACCGGTGTTTCCCCTGTGCTCTTACAGGGAGTAATACCGCTTGTATTTGCAGGGATTCACCCCTACCCGCTTGCGGAACAATTCCGAAAAGTAACTCACATTTGAGTAGCCCAGCGCCTCCGCCACCTCATATACCTTCATATAGGTCGTCTGCAAAAGCTCTGTGGCCTTCTCCATTTTCAGCCTGGTGATATAGTCCATAAATCCCTCCCCCAGTTCTTTCTTCATCAGCCTGCTGAGATAATCCGGGCTTTGATTGACATGCAGGGCCACATCCTCCAGGCAAACTGTCTGCAAGAGATTTTCCTTAATATAGTCCACAGCCAAACGGACCGTGTTGGATAATTGAGTCCCAAACTCTGCAAATCTGTCAATTTCATCACAGCTTTCAGACACCGCTTGTCTCAAAAGCTCAAAGCTTTTCGCTTCTGTCAGCCTATCCCTGGTTTTCAGGGTAAATCCCTGTTCCAGCTTCTGTCCCACATTTTGTATCACAATTTCCAGGATTTCAGAGATGCCATACTTCACTCTGTCGATGGGCACAGGCTTTTTTTCATATACCTCCATGATCAGGTTCTCAATCTCAGCA
>CALWWS010000073.1 GCA_944385305.1 uncultured Oscillospiraceae bacterium
CCCAGGAGGCTGTGGCGGGTACCCAGGGCCGGGACAATCTGGTGAGCTTTATCGACGAGTATCTGGCGCGTCAGGCCATGCACGTGCAGTTCAACGTGATGAGTTCGGCCACCATGCGGGCCGCCCAGAAAAAGCAGGAGGACTACCGGGATATGCTGGTGCGGGTGGCGGGCTACAGCGCCTACTTTGTGGAGCTGGGCAAGCCCCTGCAAAAGGATCTCATCCAGCGCACGGAACTGCATTTCTAGTCCAGTTACAAAGCGTATGATCTATCCAACAGCCGCCGCGCAGGCAGTCCCTGCGCGGCGGCTGTTTCCGTTGGGGTGCAGCCCGGCAGGACAGAAAATTGGACCGCCTTCCACTTGCCAAGCGCCGGGGAATACAGTATAATAATTTAATTAGGTAAGTTAGGTGCAGCCCTGCCCGCCGGACAGGAGACACCCGCTGGGAGACGTATGTGATGAACGCGATTATGCAGCTGTTTCAGACCCTTAGGGACCTGGTTTGGCCCTTCGGCATCTCCGATCTCATCGACATCCTCATCATGGCTTTCATCATCTACAAGGTCATGATGATCATACGCCGCACCAGCTCGGGCGCGGTGGCCAAGGGGATTTTGCTGCTTCTTGTGGCCCTGTGGGCCTCCAGCTTTGCCAATCTCAATACCGTCAGCTTCCTGCTGGGCAAGGTGGTGGAATACGGCGTTCTGGCCCTCGTCATCCTCTTCCAGCCGGAGATCCGCCGTTTCCTGGAGAAGATGGGCCGCAGCAGTCTGGGCAAGATGTTTACCCCTGAGGACGAGCGCAATGAGATTGAAAGCGCCATCACCCAGACTGTGGAGGCCTACGCCTCACTCTCCAAGAGCAAGACTGGCGCTCTGATGGTATTTGAGCGGAAAAACATGCTGGATGACGCCATTAAAACAGGAACCGCCCTGGACTGCTCGGTGAACGCCGAGCTGCTGAAAAACCTGTTTTGGAATAAGGCCCCTCTCCACGACGGCGCGGTCATTGTGCGGGCCGGACGGATTGTGGGGGCCGGCTGTATGCTCCCCATGTCGGGCAATGTCAACATTGCCCGGGAGCTGGGCATGCGCCACCGTGCGGCCATCGGCGCCAGCGAGCAGTTTGACTCGGTGGTGGCCATTGTCTCCGAGGAGACCGGCTCCATCTCAGTAGCCGTGGGCGGTATGCTCAAGCGGCACCTGGCTCCCGAGACCCTGGAGCGGCTGCTGCGCAACGAGCCTGTGCCCGATGTGCAGGAGCAGGACACTGCCAGATTCAAATTTGCCAATCTGTTCAGGCCCAGGAAGGAGGAGCGGCAGAATGTGGAAAAGAATAACCGAAAGTAAGTGGTTCTACATTGTCCTCTCCGTCCTGCTGGCTTTTATCCTTTGGATCTACGTGGGGAAAGAGGCAAACCCAGTGGAAACCGGCAATCTGCGCGGTGTGCAGGTGACCTTCAGCGGCATGGAGAAGCTGGAGGAGCGGGGCCTGATGATTTCAGAGGGTGAGGAGCAGACCGTCACACTGAGTCTTCAGGCCCGCCGGGATGTGTTCAACCGGCTGGACAACGAAAGCGTCACCGTCACCGTGGATCTCTCCAGCATTACCGAGCCCGGTGAGTACTCGCTGACCTACCGAATTGATTATCCCCGCACGGTGACCAACGACGCCATTCAGCTGCGCAGCAGCACACCGGAGAAGATCTCCATTACCGTCTCTCTCTGGTCCAGCAAAGAGGTGGAGGTACGGGGGGTATTTACCGGCAGCGTGGCCGAGGGATATCAGAAGGGTGAGTTCTCCTTTGCCCCCGAGACGGTGATGGTGAGCGGACAGGAGGAGCTGGTCAGCCAGGTCAGCTATGTCCAGGTCACCGTCAACCAGGAGGATCTATCCTCTACCTACAGCCAGGAGACCCCCTTCGTCTTTATGGACTATTCGGGCAATCCCATTGTCTCCAGCGGACTGGAGACCGACACCCAGACCATTCTGGTCACTTTGCCCGTGGTGCAGCTTAAGGAGATTCCCCTTACCGTGGATCTTATTGCCGGCGGAGGCGTGACCGACACCGATACGCAGGTAGAGGTCTCCATTGAACCGGAGAGCATCGTGGTTTCCGGCGGCGAGGATGACCTGGAGGCCCTTAAGGAGCTGAATCTGGGCAGTGTGGAGCTGTATAAGGTATTTGGTACCGATACGCTCACTTTCCCCATCCAGCTCTCCAGCGAGCTGACCAATGTCAGCGGCATCACCGAGGCCACCGTCACCGTCAAGATCCAGGGCCTGGCTACAAAGACCCTGGAGGTTGACAACATCGAAATCATCAACAAGCCGGACGGCTATACGGTGGAGCCGGTGACCCAGACCAGAAGCGTCCAGATCCGGGGAACTCAGGAGGCCGTGGACGCCGTGGTGGCCACCCAGCTGCGCATTGTGGCCGATCTGAAGGACATTACACCCGCCACCGGGAATCAGACCGTACCGGTTAAGGTCTACCTGGACGGCAGCAGCGATGTGGGCGTGGTGGGCGACTATAACATTGTGATATCCATTGAGCGGTAAAGCAGGGAGATCGTATGGTTCAGACAGCAAAAGTAACCCGCATTCTGGAAAACGGCCTGGCCGAGGTGGCAGTCAAGCGCCAGTCGGCCTGCGGCCACGACTGCTCCCAGTGCGGCGGCTGCAGTGAGATGCTGGTCAGTCAGACCGTGGCGGTGGTGGCGGAAAATCCCGTGCGGGCCATGCCGGGAGACACCGTTACGGTGGAGTCCGCCACCGGCCGGGTTCTGCGGGCGGCGGCCCTGCTTTACCTGGTCCCCTTCGCCCTGTTTTTTGTGCTCTATCTGCTGGCGATCTCTCTGGGCGCACCAGAGGGGGGCGGGATTGGCGCCGGGTTTGCCGGGTTTGCAGCGGGGCTGCTGCTGGCCGTGGCCGCCGACCGGCGTATGCGCCGGAAAAAGTCCATCACCTTCCGTATTACCGCCATCCAGGCTGCAGGCTGATGTTTGGATATGTGCGTCCCAACCGGGACGAGCTGAAGGTACGCCAGCTGCGGGAGTACGAGGGTATCTACTGCGGCCTGTGTCACACCCTGGGCAAACGCCACGGCTTTGCCGCCCGCTTTTTCCTCAACTATGACTTCACCTTTCTCGCCATGCTCCTGGCCGAAGAGGAGGGGGCGCCGGTGCTGTGTTCCAGGCGCTGTCCCGCCCGGCTGTGGTGCGGGAAGAAGTCCTGTGTCTGCTCCGCCGGAGCTCTGGAGCCGGCGGCAGATGCGGGCACCATACTGAGCTACTGGAAGCTGCGCGACATGGTACAAGACGGCAGCTTCGTGCAGCGGCTGGCCGGGCGGGCCCTCAGCCTGCTTCTGCGCCCCGCCTACCGGCGGGCGCGGGCTTTGCGCCCTGCATTTGATCAGACGGTCTCCGCCTGTCTGGAGGAACTGCGCCGCCTGGAAGAGGAGGGCTGTTCCAGCCTGGACCGCACGGCGGACACCTTTGCCCGAATTCTCACCGCCGCCGCGCCGCCCAGCGGCATTTCCGCCCGGGACAGGGCCATGGAGCAGCTGCTCTATCACCTGGGCCGCTGGATCTACCTGGTGGATGCCTGGGACGATCTGGAGGAGGATCGGGCGGCGGGGAACTATAACCCCATCACCGCCCGCTTTCCCGGCGGGGAGGAGGAAAACCGGGCCTATCTGCGCACCACGCTGCTCCACTCCCGCAACCTGATCATCTCGGCTTTTGGCCTTCTGGAGCCCTCCGGCTGGAGCGGAACGGTGGAGAATATTCTCTAACTGGGGCTGCCCATGGTGGAGGAACTGGTATTTACCGGCCGTTGGACGGCCGTGAAAAAGAGAAACAGGAGAAAAAATCCATGAGCGATCCTTATAGCGTACTGGGCGTAAAGCCCGATGCCAGCGACGACGAAATCAAGCGCGCCTACCGGGAGCTGGCCCGGAAATACCACCCGGACAACTACCAGAACAATCCTCTGGCGGATTTGGCAGAGGAGAAGATGAAGGAGATCAACCAGGCCTACGACACCATCACCAAGATGCGCAGCGGCGGCGGCGGGGGAGGGTACCGGCAGCAGGGGGGCTATCGGGGCACCTATCAGCAGCAGCACACCACCTCCTCCTCGGGCAGCCCTGTGTATACCCAGGTGCGCCAGGCCATCAACATGGGCGATCTGAGCCGGGCAGAGCAGCTGCTGCGCTCCGCTCCCGTCCAGGATGCGGAATGGCATTTTCTCACCGGCTCCATCGCCTACCGGAAGGGCTGGCTGGAGGAGGCCGCCCAGCACTATCAGATGGCGTGCAACATGGACCCCTCCAACGCGGAGTACCGCCAGGCACTGATGATGATGCAGCAGGGGGGCGCCGCCTACCGGCCCTATGGATACGACATGGCGGGAGCCCAGGCCTGTGACTGCTGCACCGCCTGCCTGTGTCTCAACTGCCTGTGCGGCGGGTGTAACTGACCATGGCGGGGCACAGAAATAGGGGCGGCGCGGGCCGGATCGCCCTGGTGGGCATGCTGACCGCGCTCTCCCTGGTTTTTTTATACCTGTCCGTCCTCACCCCGACGGCACGACTGGGGGTGGTGGCCATTGCGGGTCTGCTGCCCGCCGGGGCCGTGGTGTCCGCCGGACTGGGCGCCGGCTTTTTCTGCTATGCTGCTACGGGAATTCTGGGGCTTCTGCTTCTGCCCGACAAAGGGCACGCCCTGCTCTATCTGATCTTTTTCGGCCTTTATCCCATGGTAAAGTACCTCATTGAGCGCCTGCGCAATCTGCCCGGAGAGTGGATCTGCAAGCTGGCCTTTTTCAACGGGATACTCACCCTGTTTTGGTTCGGCCTGTCCACCGTGCTTCTGCCCTTTCTGCCCGCGGCCCTCAATCAGGTCTGGATGGTATATTTGGCAGGCAACGCGGCCTTCATCATCTACGACATCGGCTTTTCCAAGCTCATCGCCCTTTACGTGGTACGGATTGACAAGGTATTGCGGAAGGGCGGCTAGTCTGGTATAATAATATGATCTTAAATGCAAAAAAGAGGGGGCGCCCATTTTGGTCAAAAGCATGACGGGCTACGGTCGGGGAGAGGCTGTGGTCAACGGCCGCGCCATTACGGTGGAGCTGCGCTCTGTGAATAACCGCTATCTGGACTGCACGGTAAAGCTGCCCCGCATCTATGTCTTTGCGGAGGACGCCGTTAAGGCCATGGTGCAGTCCCACATCTCCCGGGGAAAAGTAGATGTCTTTGTCACCATCGGCCCGTCGGAGACGGGAGATGTGACCATCTGCGTCAATCAGCCGGTGGCCGACGGATACTACCAGGCCCTGTGCGCCCTGCGGGATGCCTACGGCCTGCGGGATGACATCTCGGTTTCTCTCCTCTCCCGGTTTCCCGATGTATTCCTGGTGGAGAAGACCAAGGAGGATTTGGAGGCGGTGAGCGCCGACATCTGCTCCGTGCTGGAGCTGGCCTTTCAGGACTTTGACGCTATGCGCCTGCGGGAGGGGGAGAAGCTGCTCCAGGACGTGGAGAACCGTGCCAAAACCATCGAGGCTCTCACGGAGAAGGTGGAGACCCGCGCTCCGGGCATTGTGGCCGACTATCGGGCCAGGCTGGCGGCCAAGATGGCGGATGTTCTGGCCAATACCCAGCTGGATGAGAGCCGTATTCTCACCGAGGCGGCCATCTACGCCGACAAGGTGGCGGTGGACGAGGAGACGGTGCGCCTGCGCAGCCACCTGTCCCAGCTTCGCCATATGCTGGAGGCGGGGGGCGCTGTGGGCCGCAAGCTGGACTTTTTGATTCAGGAGTTCAACCGGGAGGCCAACACCATCGGCTCCAAGTGCAACGACGTGGAGACTGCCGGCTATGTGGTGGATATCAAGGCGGAGATTGAAAAAATCCGGGAACAGATCCAAAACATCGAGTAAGGCGGTGACCATAAGGTGAAGCTTATCAACATCGGTTTCGGCAATGTGGTCTCCGCCGGACGGCTGATCGCCATTGTCAGTCCCGAGTCCGCCCCCATCAAGCGGATGATTCCGGAGGCGCGGGATCGGGGCGTACTGAGTGACGCCACTTTCGGCCGCCGCACCCGGGCGGTTCTCTT
>CALWWS010000074.1 GCA_944385305.1 uncultured Oscillospiraceae bacterium
GCGACGTGCCCTATCTGGTGGGCAAGGAGGATCCTTACGAGGCCGCAGTCGCCGGGAAAATTGACAATTACAACTGGACGGTGACCTTTACCGCCCAGGAGCTCACCGACCTGCTCAACAGCTCCGGTATGCTCAACAGCGGCATTGTAGACCTTCAGGTAACCAGGACAACTCCCACAGGGAATGTACTGGAGATCACCTTTACAGATTCCTCGGGAAAGAGCTGGAGTAAAATCAAGGAGAGCTGCCGTACCTTCCTTGGCCTACGCTCCCAGCGCTATACCATCTCCTCCGGCGGAGGGACCTCCTCCGGAACGTCGGCGGGCTACGCGGTCACCGGGGGCGGAACCCTTACCTCCATGGACGGGGTATACGCGGTGGACGGGACGGGGGAGACGGCCGCTCTGTCCGCCTCCGGCCTCTATGTGGCCACCGGCAGCGGCACAGAGCAACTGGGGAGCGCCTCCTCCTCCGGAGGGAGCGGCACTTTTGTGATCACCGGCTCCGGCTGGGGACACAGCGTGGGTATGAGCCAGTGGGGCGCCTATTCCATGGCCCAGTCCGGGTATACTTATGATCAGATTCTGACCTTCTACTACACGGGAATCGAGGTGCGCCAGCCATAAAGACCGCGGATTTTGATTTTTATCTGCCGGATGAGCTCATTGCCCAGACTCCGCTGGAGCGGCGGGACAGTTCCCGGCTACTGGTTCTGGACCGGGAGAGTGGCCGGACGGAGCACAGGCACTTTTACGATTTGCCAAACCTGCTGCGGCCCGGTGACTGCCTGGTGCTAAACGACTCCCGGGTGCTGCCCGCCCGGCTCATCGGGCGGCGGGAGCCCACCGGCGGCGCGGCGGAGGTGCTGCTGCTCATTGACCGGGGAGAAAAGGTGTGGGAGTGTCTGGTGCGTCCCGGGCGCAAGCTCAAGCCGGGCACCCGCCTGTCCTTCGGGGACGGGGCCCTCACCGCCCAGGTGCTGGAGGTGTGCGAGGGGGGCAACCGGCTAATCCGGTTTGAGTATAACGGTATTTTCCTGGAGACCCTGGAGCGTCTGGGCAAGATGCCCCTGCCCCCCTATATCAAGGAGGAGCTCCAGGACCCGGAGCGCTACCAGACGGTGTACGCCAGGGAGGCGGGCTCCGCTGCCGCCCCCACCGCCGGGCTGCACTTCACAAAGGAGCTGCTGCGGCAGGTTGAAGAAATGGGTGTAAAGGTGTGTTACGTTACCCTTCACGTGGGCCTCGGTACCTTCCGGCCGGTGAAGGAGGAGGAGATCACCGACCACCAGATGCACCGTGAGTTCTGCATGATCTCCGCCCAGACTGCCCAAACCATCAACCGCACAAAGGCGGAGGGAGGACGGGTGATCTGCGTGGGCACCACCTCCTGCCGCACCATCGAGTCCTGGGCGGCGGAGGACGGCACTCTGAAGGAGAGTGCGGGCTGGACGGGGATCTTCATCTATCCCGGCTACCGTTTTAAGGTGCTGGACGGGCTGATCACCAATTTTCATCTGCCACAGTCCACTCTGCTTATGCTGGTGTCCGCCCTGGCGGGGCGGGAGCACATTCTGGAGGCCTACCGCCAGGCGGTGGAGGAGCGCTACCGCTTTTTCTCCTTTGGGGACGCCATGTTTATCCGCTGAAATACAGGAGAGGGGAACTGGGAAGAGGGCATGTTTAAAGTAATCAAAACCGAGGGACGGGCCAGACGGGGGATCTTTACCTGTCCCCACGGCACGGTGCAGACCCCGGTATTTATGAATGTGGGCACCCAGGGGGCCATCAAGGGAGCGGTATCCGCCCACGATCTCAAAGAGATTGGCTGTCAGGTGGAGCTGTCCAACACCTACCACCTGCATCTGCGTCCGGGGGATACTCTGGTGCGGGAGATGGGCGGGCTTCACAGGTTTATGGGCTGGGACGGGCCCATCCTCACCGACTCGGGAGGGTTTCAGGTGTTCTCCCTGTCCGGGCTGCGGAAGATTGAGGAGGCGGGGGTTACCTTCGCCTCCCACATCGACGGGCGGCGCATTTTTATGGGCCCGGAGGAGTCTATGCAGATCCAGGCCAATCTGGGCTCGGATGTGGCCATGGCTTTTGACGAGTGTGTGGAGAATCCGGCTACCTATGAGTACGCCAAGGCCTCCTGTGAGCGCACCCTGCGCTGGCTGGAGCGGTGCCGGGTGGAGCATGATCGTCTGGTTGCTCTTCCTGATGCGGTAAACCCGGGCCAGGTGCTCTTCGGCATCAACCAGGGGGCCACCTTCCCGGATCTGCGGGTGTGGCACATGGAGCAGATCGCCAAAATCGACTGCGCCGGCTATGCCATCGGCGGGCTTGCGGTGGGAGAACCCACCCAGGTGATGTACGACATCATCGATGCGGTGGAGCCTTATATGCCGGTGGACAAGCCCCGCTATCTTATGGGGGTGGGCACCCCCTCCAACATCATCGAGGGAGTTGCCCGGGGCGTGGACTTCTTTGACTGCGTGATGCCTGCCCGCAATGCCCGCCATGCCAAGCTGTTTACCTGGGCGGGGTCCATCAACATCCGCAACGAGAAGTACAAGCGGGATGACAGGCCCATTGACCCTCTTTGCACCTGTCCGGTATGCCGCGCCTTCTCCCGCTCTTACCTGCGCCATCTGTTTGTAGCGGGAGAGATGCTGGCCATGCGTCTGGCGGTGCTGCATAATCTCTATTTTTACAACAGCCTGACCGAGCGTATCCGTACCGCCCTGGAGAGCGGAAGCTTCGCTCTTTTCCAGGCGGAGTACAGCGAGAAGCTGAATGAGCGGCTATAAAGCCCGGGGGGAATTGCGAGAAAAGGCTTGTCAAATGTTTCATTTCGTTTTATAATGCTTATCACGTAGCTGCACGGTTGCATATCTAAATGGAATTATCGGAGGGGATTGTTTTGCTGACACAGATTTCTGGCGCGGCTCTGGAGCAGACTGGCGGTGCAGGCGGCGGCGCTTCCATGATTATCATGGTGGTTCTGCTGATTGTGGTGTTTTACTTTATGCTTATCCGCCCGGAGAACAAGAAGAAAAAGGCAGCCGCCAAAATGCGCTCCGAGCTGGCGATCGGGGATCAGATTACCACCATCGGCGGCGTAGTAGGCACCATCTGCGCGGTGAAGGAGGACACCATCGTCATCGAGACCAGCGCCGACCGTGTGCGTATGGAGTTTGCGAAGTGGGCAGTCTCCACCAAGGGTACGCAGGCCACGGAGAACACTGCGGCCGATGTAAAAGACGCCAAGGACAAGAAATAAGACATGCCAAATGCCCTCCCTGCATATGTTCCAGTAGGAACAGACGGCAAGGGAGGGTGTTTTTATGCGGAAAAGCGAGGAGGAGCACGGGACAAAGCTGCTGCGCTGGGCTGTTGGGGTTGTATTGGGAGGTGTTGTCGCCCTTGTGGTATGTCTGCTGGTTCTGCTGGCAGCGTCGGTGGGGATTTCCAGGGGCATCATCAGTGAGCACGCCACCTACCAGGTTACCCTGGCCGGATGCCTGCTGGGCGGGCTTGCGGGGGGCGTTTTTGCGGCCCGCCGGTGCGGCGGCCGGGCCTTTGCCGCGGGCCTGGCGGTGGGCGGCGTGCTTTTTTTACTGCTGCTGACGGCTGGGGTGCTGTTTTTTAACGCCACTTCACCGGGTCCTCAGGGAGCGGGGCTGCTGGGCGCAGGGCTGTGCGGCGGCGGCGCGGCGGGGCTGCTGGGTGGCGGAAAGCCGCGGGCAGCCAGGAAAAAGAGAAGAAAATAATTGAAATCGCGGTGCCGCTGTGCTATAATGACTCAAACCGCTTGTTATGGGAGGGAAACCAGAATGAAGCATGTGAAGACGCTCAACGGCGCGACTTTGAAGAACAGCGCCGCCCACGGCGGCTGCGGCGAGTGCCAGACCTCCTGCCAGTCCGCCTGTAAGACCTCTTGCACCGTGGCCAACCAGAAGTGCGAGAACAAGTAAGAGAAAACGACGGCTCGGAAAGGGTGGGAACTTCCCACCCTTTTTCCATGCCGGGATAAAGTGAGGAAAGAAACATGGTACATACTTTTCAGGCCCTCGGGGTCAATGTGGCGGTGGATGTGAACAGCGGCGCCGTCCATGTGCTGGACGATCTGACCTACCACCTGTTGGAGCAGGTACGCCCCCCTATGGCAGAGCACTGCCCGGCGGAAATCGCGGCAAAGCTGCCCCAGTACAGCGCCGATGCTCTGGAGGAGGGGTGGCAGGAGCTGCGCGCCCTGGCGGCGCAGGGGCTGCTCTTTGAGGAGGACGACTATATCGACCGGCAGAAGGCGGCCTCCATGCAGCAGCAGGCTTTGGTGAAGGCCCTGTGCCTGCACGTGTCCCACGACTGCAACCTGCGGTGCAAGTACTGCTTTGCCTCTACCGGCGACTTCGGCACCGGGCACCGCATGACCATGGACTTTGAGACCGCCAAGCGGGCCATCGACTTTGTCATCGAGAAGTCCGGCCCCCGCCGGAACATCTAGGTGGACTTCTTCGGGGGCGAGCCCCTCATGGCCATGGACACGGTGAAGCGGACAGTGGAGTACGCCCGCAGCATTGAGAAAGAGCATGACAAGTGTTTCCGCTTTACGATTACAACCAACGGCGTGCTGCTGGACGACGAGAATATCGAGTACATCAACCGGGAGATGTCCAACGCGGTGCTCTCCCTGGATGGCCGCCCGGAGGTAAACGACGATCTGCGCAAGACGGTCAACGGCAAGGGGAGCTATGATCTGATTGTCCCCAAATTTCAAAAGCTGGTGGCCGGCCGGGGGGATAAGGACTACTACCTCCGGGGCACCTTCACCCGCTTTCACCCGGACTTTGCCGCCGACGTGATGCACATTGCCTCCCTGGGCTTTAAAAACGTCTCCGTGGAGCCGGTGGTGGGGAAGGAAGACGACCCCTACGCCCTGCAGGAGAGCGATCTGCCTGCCCTGGAGGCAGAGTACGAGAAGCTGGCCGCCTGGCTGCGGGATCACCCGGAGACCAACTTCTTCCACTTCAACGTGGATCTGGCCCAGGGTCCCTGCGTGATCAAGCGGCTGCGGGGGTGCGGCGCCGGGTGCGAGTATGTGGCCATCACCCCGGAGGGGGATATCTATCCCTGCCACCAGTTTGTGGGCAACCCGGACTACCGGCTGGGCAGCGTCTATGACGGCAGCTTTGACACGCAGCTGTCCGGGCGCTTTGCCGCCCTGAATATTTACACCCGCCCCGGGTGCCGGGACTGCTGGGCCCGTTTTTACTGCTCCGGGGGGTGCAGCGCCTCCAACCTGCTTGTCAACAGCGACATAAAAACGCCCCACGAGGTGGGGTGCCGGCTGGAGCGCAAACGGCTGGAGTGCGCCATCGCTCTCAAGGCCATTGCCGCCGGCATGGCGGAGTAGGATATACAAATAGTAATTATACGGCCTGTAATCGATTGGGGCATCTGATGTAGTCCATATCTTGCGCGGGCTATTGTGGAAAATACCACATCTTGCAGAAGGGGAGGGCGCCGCACAATGCGGCGCCCTTTTTTTGCTTTACGTGGTAGACATAATAAAGTTTACATAAGAATTTGGCATAATAGACAAAAATAAAGATTTTTTCTGACACTTCTTGCGTATCTGAAATGAGTGGTCTATATTATTGAGAGAATCAGGGCGCTTCTATTCCGCCGCCGGTCCGCATATTTTTCCAGCGGGGGGTGACGGCAATGAGAAGGCCCGTAGCGGGTATCTGGGACGTGCCGTCCGCCGGGGTGCTGCCCGCCCTGGCGGTGACGGCGGCCTGCTTTGCGGCGGGCGGTCTGGTGGGCTGTGTTCTCGCCTGCTTTGTGGATGGGGTGGGCGGGGAGAGCCTGGGGGACTATTTGCAGGCTTTTCTGGAGGCTGCGGCGGCCCAGGGGGTGTCTGCTCCCGCATTGGCCTCGCTGGTGTGGAGCACCTTGCGCTGGCCCCTTCTGGCAGTTGTGCTGGGCTTTACAGCTATTGGTCTGCTGGGCCTGCCGGTGCTCTTCGCGGTGCGGGGGTTTCTGCTGGGCTTTTCCATTGCCTGCTTTGTACGGGCCTTTGGCGGCGCCGGCTGTGTGCTGGCCCTGCTGGTATTCGGTCTGACGGGGGCCATTGCCGTGCCTGTGCTCTTTGTTCTGGGGGTGCAGAGCCTGATGGCCGCCCGGGCGCTGGCCAGCCGTTTTCTGGGAGAGGGAAAGCGGCCCGCCATCTATCCCAAGCGCTATTTTGTCCGCTGCGGCTGGTGTGCCGCGGCTTTGTGTGTGTGTTGTGTATTGGATTATCTGGTTGTGCCTGCCCTGCTCTCCGGGCTGGCGGGCGCGCTGATGCTGATTTGAGGGAGAAGGTGTGGAGGAGTGGACTATCTGGATGGGTATACCCGGTATCTCAGCGAGGAGAAGAAGGCCTCCTCCAATACCTTGAGTTCCTACGTGCGGGATGTGGGTCAGTTCTTCCACTGGCTGGCAGGGGAGGGGCTTGCCCCGGAGCACGCTGCCCAGTCTGATGTGGAGGCCTACACCCGCTACCTCACCGCCAAGGGCAAGTCAGTGGCCACGGTGACCCGCTCCCTTGCCTCGCTCAAGTCCTTTTACACCTACATGCTGGGCGCCGGCTGGGTGTCGGTCAACCCTGCCAAGGGGCTGGCCCCCGCCAAGGTGGAGCGCAAGCTGCCCCAGATCCTCACCTCCAAGGAGGTAGAGCTGTTTCTGGAGCAGCCCGACGCCTCGGACGCCAAGGGCTGCCGGGATCGGGCCATGCTGGAGCTGCTCTACGCCACTGGAATCCGGGTGTCCGAGCTCATCGGGCTGAACACGGTGCACCTCAATCTCTCCGCCGGCTTTATCCGCTGTCCCGGCCGGGGCAAGGAGCGGATTATCCCCCTCTATCCCGCGGCGGTGCGCGCCCTGCAGGACTATGTGGGCCGGGTGCGCCTGCAGATGGTGGAGCGGCCGGATGAGCCCGCCCTGTTTGTCAACATGAACGGGGAGCGGATGAGCCGCCAGGGCTTTTGGAAGATCATCAAGCACTACCAGGAGAAGGCAGGGATCAAAAAGGACATTACCCCCCACACCCTGCGCCACTCCTTTGCCGCTCACCTGCTGGAGAACGGGGCGGATCTGCGCTCCATCCAGGAGATGCTGGGCCACGCGGATATCTCCTCCACCCAGATTTATACCCAGCTGGTCAGCCAGAAGATCAAGGACGTATACAATAAGGCCCACCCCAGGGCGTAGCGGAAATGAGTTCGGGGCCGGAGCGCACAGCTCCGGCCCCGTTTTTATAGTTTTTTCTTGCGGCTCTATCCCTCCCGTGGTAAAATAAACTCTGTATGACACTGGAGGAAGGCTATGATCATTCTAGGAATCGACCCTGGCTTTGCCATTGTGGGGTTCGGCGTGTTGGAGGCGGCGGGCTGCCGCCAGCGGCTGGTGCGGTGCGGGGCCATCAACACCCCTGCCGGGCTGCCCCTGCCTACCCGCCTGCGGCAGATTGCCGACGATATGGAGCTGCTGCTGGATCAGTTCCGGCCGGAGGCCATGGCAGTGGAGGAGCTGTTTTTTAACACAAACGTCACCACCGGCATCGGGGTGGCCCAGGCCCGGGGCGTCATTCTGGTGGCGGCAGAGCGACGGGGCATTCCCATTTTCGAGTACACTCCCAGCCAGGTCAAGCAGGCGGTGGTGGGGTATGGAAAGGCGGAGAAGCGGCAGGTGATGGAGATGACCCGCCGGCTGCTGGGCCTTGCTGCGGTGCCCAAGCCGGATGACGCCGCCGACGCGGTGGCCATCGCCCTGTGCCACGCCCGCAGCGCCACTTCACGACTGTGTAACCGGGGGTAGAGACGATGTTTTATTATCTGCATGGCGCGGTGGCCAGCCTGGCGCCCTATCTGGCGGTCATTGACTGCGGCGGCGTGGGCTACGCCTGCCGCACCACCAGTCAGACCCTCTCCCGCCTGCGGGTGGGGGAGAAGGCCAAGCTGTATACCCACCTGTATGTGCGGGAGGAGATCTTTGAGCTCTACGGCTTTGCCAGCGAGCGCGAACTCAACTGCTTTCAGATGCTCATCGGCGTCTCCGGCGTGGGGCCCAAGGCGGCGCTGTCCATCCTGTCCGCCGCCACGCCGGAGGCCCTGGCCATGTCTATCATCACCGGGGACGAGAAGGCCCTCACTGTGGCGCCGGGCATCGGCAAGAAGATTGCCCAGCGCATCATTCTGGAGCTGAAGGACAAGCTGGCCAAGGGACAGATTGCGGCTGGCGGGGAGAGCTATGGGGGCAGCGGGGTTACCGTGATCCCCGAAAACAAGTCCTCCGAGGCGGCCGCCGCCCTGGCGGTGCTGGGGTACAGCCAGAGCGAGATTCACACCGCCCTGCGTGGCATTGACATGGAGCAGCTGGCCCTGGAGGAGATTATCCGCCAGGCGCTGAAAAAAATGGTGAAGGGATAAGGGGGCGCGGCTGTGAGCATTGATTTTTCCCAGGAAGACTTTGAGACCCAGCAGCCCCTGGTCACCACCTCTCTGCTGCGGGAGGACGAGGGGGAGTACTCCCTGCGCCCCAAAGCTCTGAGCGACTATATCGGCCAGAAAAAGGCCAAAGAGAACCTGTCTGTCTTTATCGAGGCGGCCAAGATGCGGGGGGAGCCGTTGGACCATGTGCTCCTCCACGGCCCGCCCGGCCTGGGCAAGACCACCCTGTCCGGCATCATCGCCAACGAGATGGGGGTGAACATCCGCATCACCTCCGGTCCCGCCATTGAAAAGCCGGGAGATCTGGCCGCTCTGCTCACCAATCTGGCGGAAAATGATATTTTGTTTGTAGATGAGATCCACCGCCTCAACCGCTCGGTGGAGGAGATTCTGTACCCCGCCATGGAGGACTTTGCCATCGACATTATCATCGGCAAGGGCCCCTCGGCCAACTCCATCCGGCTGGATTTGCCCCGCTTCACCCTGATTGGGGCTACCACTCGGGCGGGCCAGCTCTCCGCCCCTCTGCGGGATCGGTTCGGGGTCACTCTGCGGCTGGAGCTCTACTCCCCGGAGGAGCTCGCCCTCATCGTCACCCGCTCGGCGGGGATTCTGGGCGTGCCCATTGAGGAGGAGGGGGCCATGGAGATCGCCCGCCGCAGCCGGGGCACCCCCCGCATCGCCAACCGGATGCTCCGGCGGGTGCGGGACTTCGCCCAGGTGAAGGCGGGGGGCGTCATCACCCGCAAGGTGGCGGATGCCGCCCTCACCGCTCTGGAGGTGGACCATCTGGGGCTGGACGCGGTGGACCGGCGGATGCTCTCCAGCATCATCCGCCACTACGGCGGCGGCCCTGTTGGGCTGGAGACCCTGGCCGCCACCATCAATGAGGAGGCCATTACCCTGGAGGACGTGTATGAGCCCTACCTGATGCAGATGGGCTTTCTCACCCGCACCCCCCGAGGGCGCTGTGTCACCCAGCGGGCCTATGAGCACCTGGGCCTGCCGGTGCCGGGCGGCTCCGCCGGTCTGGATCAGCTCAGCCTTTGAGGCGGGGAGGGCCGCCATGGGCTTTTGGATTTTCTGCCTGGTGATGTGCCTGCTCATCCCGGCGGTGATGATCGGGATCGGATGGCTTTTCCGATACCGGCCGCCCAAGACTATCAACGGCCTGTACGGCTACCGCACCGCCCGCTCCATGAAAAACCAGCAGACCTGGCGCTTTGCCCACGAGACCTGCGGGCTGCTCTGGCTCCGCATTGGCCTTGTTCTGCTCCCTGTGAGCATTGCTGCCATGCTGCCCAGTCTGGGGCGGGGTACGGATACTGTGGGGCTCTGGTGTGTGGGGGTTGTGCTGGTGCAGACCGCCCTGCTGGTGTCCAGTATTTTCCCGGTGGAGCGGGCGCTGAAGCGTACATTTGATGATTATGGAAGAAAGAGGTAATTGCAATGGGCAAATTATTCGGAACTGACGGTATTCGCGGCGTGGTCAACGCCGGCCTGGATGCCGCCCTGGCCTATCAGGTGGGGGCGGCTGCTG
Organism: uncultured Oscillospiraceae bacterium; assembly: GCA_944385305.1. Classification (GTDB taxonomy): domain Bacteria; phylum Bacillota; class Clostridia; order Oscillospirales; family Oscillospiraceae; genus CALWWS01. The sequence goes on from CALWWS010000074.1 coordinate 10,035, forward strand.
CCTTTGTTTTAGCTGGTGAGAAGGGGACGGGACGTCCCCGCTTTGCCATCGGGAAGGACACCCGCATCTCCTCCGACCTGCTGGAGGGAGCTTTGATCGCCGGGCTGTGCTCCGCCGGCGCCGACGTGCTCCACCTGGGGGTCATTCCCACTCCTGGCGTGGCCTGGGTGACGGTGGACAGCGGCTGCGACGCGGGGATCGTCATCTCCGCCTCCCATAACCCCTTTGAGCACAACGGCATCAAGATTTTCAACGGCCAGGGCTTCAAGCTCTCCGATGAGCTGGAGGGGAAGATTGAGGAGATCATCCTCAACAAGACGGAGATCCCCTGCAAGACCGGCGGTGAGATTGGCCGGGTGGTGTATGCCGACCAGCGGGAGTCCCAGGACTATATTGACTATCTCATCTCCACCATCAGCGCCGACCTGGCCGGGCTCCACATCCTGGTGGACTGCGCCAACGGCGCCGCCTCCGCCACGGCCGGGCGGCTGTTTGACCGCTTTTCCGACCTGCATGCCGACATCATCAATGCCGACCCCGACGGGGTGAATATCAACAACGGCTGCGGCTCCACCCACCTGGAGGGGCTCAAGGCCATGGTAAAAGCGGGGAAGTACGACCTGGGCATCGCCTTTGACGGGGACGCCGACCGCTGCCTCATGGTGGATGAGACCGGCGAGGAGATTGACGGGGATCAGGTTATTGCCGCCTGCGGCCTGGATCTGCTGAGCAGGGGGGAACTGCCCAGCGGAGCCATTGTGGGCACGGTGATGAGCAATATGGGCCTGCATGTGTTCTGCAAGGAGCATGACATGCAGCTCTTCTGCACCAGCGTGGGAGACCGCAATGTGCTGGAGAAGATGGAGGAGTGCGGCTACGTCCTGGGCGGCGAGCAGTCGGGCCACACCATCTTCCGCCGGTATGCCACCACCGGGGACGGCCAGCTGACGGCTCTGCAGTTCTTGGATCTGCTTCACCGCTCCGGGAAAAAGGCATCCCAGCTGGTGTCCGGCTGCCGCCGCTATCCCCAGGTACTCATCAACGTACCGGTGGCGGATAAGGCGAAGAAGGAGGCTGTTATGACCGCCCAGGAGATCTGGGACGCGGTGAAGGCGGAGGAGTCCGTTCTGGCCGGTTCCGGCCGTGTTCTGGTGCGCCCCTCGGGCACTGAGGCCCTGATCCGCGTCATGGTGGAGGCCAGCAGCCAGGACACCGCCGGGCAGGTGGCTGAAAAATTGGCAAATGTCATAAAAAAATACTGAGCATTTCGAAATATTTTGCATAAATGCTTGACAAGCGAAGTAATTTCTGCGTATAATGTGCAAGGAGATTAGGCATGAAATCAGTTCATACCCCGGAAGAGGAGCGCACGGACGAGGAGCTGTGTTCGCTGGCCGCATCAGGCGACCGCATCGCAGAGGAAGCCCTTGTGATGCGATATAACCGCCTGGTGCGCATTTGCGCCCGCCCCTATTTTTTGGCGGGAGGGGACAGCGAGGATCTGATTCAGGAGGGTATGGTTGGCCTGCTGGCCGCAATTCGGGAGTTTGATCCGGACAAACAGGCCGGGTTTCACACCTACGCACAGGTCTGCATCAAAAACCGTCTGATCTCCGCAATTAAGGCGGCGGCACGGGATAAGCACTCGCCGCTGAACAATTACGTCTCTTTCGAAACCCCTCTTTTCAGCGGGAACGGCGACCATTATGCGTATGGCGCGTCCAATCAGCACCTGGAGGACCCCGAAGAGATTTTCATCGACAGGGAGCAATACCGGGAGCGGATAAGCGCGCTGAAAGGCCAATTGTCCGGTTTCGAAGCAAGCGTCCTGCGGCTTTACCTGGGCGGTCTGTCCTACTGTGAGATCGCGGCCGAGGTAAACAAGTCCCCGAAATCGGTGGACAACGCTGTCCAGCGCATCCGGCGCAAATTGGCACAGCACTTTTCATCTGGCGATTTCAGCGAGAGCTGAACGCAATATTACACTGTCCCAGCATAATCGGTTCAACCGGACCTGGGCAACAAGCAAAGAGAGGGTAAAATCATGTACGAAGACAAGACTCTGGTATGTAAGGAATGTGGCCAGGAGTTCGTGTTCACCGCCGGTGAGCAGGAGTTCTACGCCGAGCGCGGCTTCCAGAACGAGCCCC
>CALWWS010000075.1 GCA_944385305.1 uncultured Oscillospiraceae bacterium
CTCTGCCCGCCATCGCCGCCGGGCTGGTGGGCACCGCCCTGGCCGCCTGGGCGGCCATTGCTCTGGACACTGCCCTTCTGCGCAGGCTGTTCGGGGTGTTCCTGCTCTATATCGGCGTGACGGAACTGTTTCGGAAAACGCCGGAGGAAACCAGAAAATAAGCCCCGCCGTCACTGGCGGGGCTTATCCTATGGATCTTCCTTCGTCTTCTCGCCCTTTTTCCGCTTGTTCACCGCCTGGGTGAGCAGATACTCAATCTGACCGTTGACTGAGCGGAAGTCGTCCTCCGCCCAGCGGGCGATCTCAGCGTAGAGCTGGGGGGACAGGCGCAGAGGCACCTGCTTTTTCGCCTTTTCCGACTCCATTGGCCCGCCCTCCCTTGCCTGCTGGTTGGTCCCCTTCACCGGTGAACCAAGTGTGGATTCAATATTATCATCTTATCCCGTTCCAACCGTCCCGTCAATAGATGCTTCCGCTGTTGACCACCGGCTGGGCGTCTTTGTTGCCGCACAGTACCACCAGCAGGTTGGACACCATCTGGGCCCGCCGCTCCGCGTCCAGCTCCACGATGTGGCTTTCCGAGAGCTGCCTCAGGGCCTGTTCCACCATGCTCACAGCCCCCTCCACGATCATCTTGCGCGCGTCGATGATGGCCGCCGCCTGCTGGCGCTGGAGCATGACCGCCGCGATCTCCGGGGCGTAGGCCAGATGGGTAATGCGCGCCTCCTCAATGCGCAGACCGGCATCGGTCACCCGCCGCTGGATCTCCTCCTGGAGCATCACCGCGATCTCCTGGGAGGAACCCCGCAGGCTTTTCTCATCTCCCTCCTCGCTCACGTCGTAGGGGTACAGGCGCACAATATTGCGCAGGGCAGCGTCGCACTGGATGGACAAAAACTCCTGGAAGTTGTCCACATGGAACACCGCCTTGGCCGTGTTCTCCACCCGCCAGATGACCGCGATGCCGATGATGACCGGGTTGCCCAGCAGATCATTGACCTTCTGCTTTTCGTTGTTGAGGGTCATGGTCTTCAGGGACAGCTTTTTGCTCACTGTTACGTTCTTCTCCGCCGTGCGCTTGCCCCCCGCCTGCTCCATCTTCTCCAGGGTACCCTGGAAGGCCGTCTCTGCCGCCGGATTGACGTTGGTACAGAAGGGATTGACAAAGAAGATCCCCTCCCCCACCAGGGTGCCGTAGTAGCTGCCGAACAGGGTGAGCACCATAGCCTCGTTGGGCCGCAGCACCTTCACACCCATGAGAATGATCCAGCTGAAAAACAGAAAGTAGACCCCGCACACCACCAACAGGGCGATGTACCCCAGATTCCCCTCGCTCACCTGGACCACGCTCCAGATAAAACCGGGAATACACAGGATCGTCAGGATGATATCCAAAATAAGAATGCCCAGCCCATTGGGCGCCTTGAGGATCTTTTCCTCGTATTGCTTCCGGTTTTCCTTCATCAGTATCCCTCACTTCCATCAATTTAAAATAATATCTTTTTGATATCAATATAGTATACCAAAACAGAGTTGATGTCAAGCCCGCCGGCAAAAAAATTCCCCCGCCCGGCAGGTGCCGGACAGGGAAGCTTGCGGGGAAAGGCTCACCGCTTACGAAACGTCAGATACCCTTCCAGGATGAGGGACGCGGCCACGGCGTCCACGTTTTTCCTGTGATCTTTCATTTTCTTGCCCGTGCCGTGGAGGATGGCGTGGGCCTCCACCGTGGTGCGCCGCTCGTCCCACAGCACGGGCTCCAGCCCTGTCTCCCGGGCCAGCAGGGCGGCAAAGGCACGGTACAGGTCGGCCCGGGCCCCCTCGCTGCCGTCCATGTTCCGTGGAAAGCCCAGCACCAGCTCTTCTACCCCGTGCTGCCGGGCCAGCTCAGCCACCCGAGCGGCCACCTGCTCCGCCTTTCGTCCATGGACTACTGTGGTAAAGCCCGCCAGCAGCCCGGTGGCGTCCGAGATGGCCACCCCTGTGCGGGCGTCCCCATAATCAACAGCCATAATGCGCACAGTCTCTTCTCCTCTCCTCGGAGTTTTTTCTATTGTATCCATTTCCGCAGGCTGTGTCAAACCGCAGTTGTGCCCGGCTTGTTTTTCTTCAACGAATTGTGATTGTCCCGCCCCTTGCTTTTTTCCCCCGCCCCGATATAATGAAATAAGATGACATGCAGCTGTGCGGGCTGCCCCGGCAGCCCGGGACTCAATCTGAACCAGAAAAGGAGCGAACTGATATGGACCTCATCATGGGCGGCCCCGGCCGCTACATCCAGGGCCCCGGTGCCCTCTCCCGTCTGAACCAGTACACCGAGCGCTGGAGTAAAAAGCCCCTGGTGCTGGCCACCGCCAACGGCCGCAAGCGGGTAGAGCAGTATGTGAGCAGCGCCGCCGTCCACGCCCTGTTCGGCGGGGAGTGTTCCGAGGAGGAGGTAGAGCGCCTGGTGGGCGTGTTCCGCGCCTCCGGGTGCGACAGTGTGCTGGGCATCGGCGGGGGCAAGTGCCTGGATGCCGCCAAGGCGGTGGCCTTCCGGGCCGGGGTGCCTGTGGGCATCGTGCCCACCTCCGCCGCCACCGACGCCCCCTGCTCTGCTGTGTCCATCATGTACTCCCCCGACGGGGTGATGGAGCGGGTGGTGCGCTACCCCGAGAGCCCCCGCATGGTGCTGGTGGACACCGCCGTGGTCAGCCGCGCCCCCGTGCGCCTGCTGGTCTCCGGCATGGGCGACGCCCTGGCCACTTACTTTGAGGCCCGGGCCTGCGCCGCCTCGGGCGCCGTCAACGAGTTCGGCGGCGGGCCCTCCGCCTCCTGCCTGGCCCTGGCCAAGCTGTGCTATGAGATCCTCATCACCGACGGCCCCGCCGCCAAAGCCGAGGCCGAGGGGGGGCAGCCCGGCGCCGCGGTGGAGCGCATTATCGAGGCCAACACCTACCTGTCCGGTGTGGGCTTTGAAAGCGGCGGCATCGCCGGATCCCACGCGGTACACAACGCCCTCACCGCCCTGCCCCAGACCCACCACCTCTACCACGGGGAGAAGGTGGCCTTTGGTGTGCAGGTGCAGCTGACCCTGGAGGGGGCTTCCGAATACGATACCGTGCGGAGCTTCTGCAAGCAAGTGGGCCTGCCCACCAGCTTTGCCGACCTGGGCCTGCCCAATCCCACCCAGGAGCAGCTGCGCCTGGTGGCCGAAAAGACCGCGGCAGACACCATGCAGAACATGCCCTTCCCGGTCACCGCCGACATGATCTACGACGCGCTGGTCAAAGTAGGCGCATAAACAGCAACGATACGCAAAAACCGCACGGAGAAGCGCAGCTGCGCTTCTCCG
>CALWWS010000076.1 GCA_944385305.1 uncultured Oscillospiraceae bacterium
CCTCCCAGCCCCCCCTGGACGCCGCCAAGGCCGAGGCCGAGAGCCTGCTGGAGCAGGGGCAGGCGGGGGACAAGACCGCCGAGTCCTTTGGCGCCCTGGCGGAGGAGTACTCCGACGACACCGGCTCCTCCGCCAACGGCGGGGAGTACACCTATGTGCTCAAGGGCCAGATGTTCGACGCCTTTGACAGCTGGATCTTCGACTCCGCCCGCCAGAGCGGGGACACCACCCTGCTGGAGAACACCCAGTCCGGGCAGCAGGGCTGGCACGTGATCTACTTTGAGGGGCAGGAGAAGCCCTACTGGACCTCCACCGCCACCAGCCAGCTCCAGTCGGACGACATGACCGCCTGGCTGGAGGAGATTCAGGCCGACTATCCCGCCGCCGCCGCCGAGGGCATGTCCCAGGTGGGCAAGTAATTGCAATCTGAATGAAACAGCCTGTGCACCGCGGAGGGAGACCCTCCGCGGTGCCGTGCTGTATAAGGAGTTGTGGACAAGATGAGCGATTCCCCCTTCCTGCGCACCCGGATGCTCCTGGGCGGCCCCGCCATGGAGCGGCTGGCCGGGGCCCACGTGGCCGTATTCGGCCTGGGCGGGGTGGGCAGCTGGTGTGCCGAGGCCCTGGCCCGCTCCGGGGTGGGAGCCCTCACCCTGGTGGATCACGACACGGTGGGGCTGACCAATCTCAACCGCCAGGCCCAGGCCCTGCGCTCCACCCTGGGCCAGTCCAAGGCGGGCGCCATGGCCGCCCGCATCCGGGACATCAACCCCGCCTGCATGGTCTACCCGGTGGCGGAGAAGTATGAGGGGGCGGTGCGGGAGCGGTTTTTCCGGGTGAAGTACGACTATATCGCCGACTGCATCGACCTTGTGACCTGCAAGCTGGATCTCATTGAAACCGCTCTGGAGCGGGACATCCCCATCCTCTCCGCCCTGGGCACGGGCAACAAGCTGGATCCCTCCCGCCTGCGCATCGGGGACATCGCCAAAACCCAGGGCTGTCCCCTGGCCCGGGTGGTGCGCAAGCAGCTGCGCGCCAGGGGCATCCTCCACCACCGGGTGCTCTGGTCGGACGAGGAGCCCCGCACCCCGGAGCAGTCCGAGACCCCGCCCCCGGGGCGGCGCAGCGTGCCGGGCAGCGTGGCCTGGGTGCCCCCTGCCGCCGGCCTGATGATGGCCGGGGAGATCGTGCTGGCCCTGGCCACCGGCCCGGATCAGAACGCATAAAAAGTTCCCTCCGCTGCCAAACTAAGGCCAGTGGAGGGATGCTTTTTGCAGATAAAACTGTCCGACGGGGCAAAGAGCGCCGTCGCCGGAGCCGCCGCCGGGCTTGCCAACGGTTTTTTCGGCGGGGGCGGCGGCATGATCCTGGTTCCCCTGCTCACCCGCTGGTGCGGGCTGAAGCAGCGGCAGGCCTTCGCCACCTCTGTGGCCGTGATCCTGCCCCTGTGCCTGCTCTCCTCGGTCATCTACCTGCTGCGCAGCGATCTGGACCTGGGCGCCGCCCTGCCCTACCTGCTGGGGGGGCTGGCGGGGGGCTTTCTGGGGGGCAGGCTGTTTCGCAACGTCAATATGATCTGGCTGCGCCGGGGATTTGCCCTGCTCCTGCTGTACGCGGGGGCCAGGGCCCTGTTCTTCTGATGGGGTGGCTGCTTTCCCTGGCCGCGGGGGCCGGGGCTGGCATTCTCTCCGGCTTTGGGGTGGGGGGCGGCACCCTGCTGCTCATCTATATGACCACGCTGGCCGGCCTGCCCCAGACCACCGCGCAGGGGATTAACCTCATCTACTTCCTCCCCACGGCGGCCACCGCCCTGCCCGCCCACGTGAAAAACGGCTATGTGAACAAACCCACCCTCTGCCCCGCCATCCTGGCCGGGCTGGCGGGCACCGCCCTGGCCGCCTGGATTGCCAGCGGGCTGGAGGTGGGGCTGCTCCACCGCCTGTTCGGCGCCTTCCTCCTCTATGTGGGCGTCCGGGAGCTGCTGGCCCGCCCGGAGGGGGGAAAAAACTAGGGGGCCTGCCGCCTGCGGGCCAGGTAGCCCTCCAGAATCAGAGCGGCGGCCACCGCGTCCACCGTCTTTTTGTGGCTTTTCATCCGCTTGCCCGAGGCGTGGAGAATGCCGTGGGCCTCCACGGTGGTGCGCCGCTCATCCCACAGCACGGGGCGCAGGCCGCACGCCGCCTCCACCCGCCCGGCAAACTCCCGGTACAGCTGGGCCCGGGGCCCCTCGGTGCCGTCCATGTTCCGGGGAAAGCCCATCACCAGCTCCTCCACCCCGTGCTCCCGCACCAGCGCGGCCAGCCGGTCGGCCACCGCCTCGGGCTTGCGGCTGTGGATCACCTCGGTGTGCCCGGCCAGCAGGCCGGTGGGATCGGAGATGGCCACCCCCGTCCGGGCGTCGCCGTAGTCTATGGCCATAATACGCAATTGAATTCCCCCTTTCGGTACACTATACCGAAAAAAAGCCAAAAAAACAAGGGGAAAGTCCTTGACTTGGGGCACGGCTTGTGATATAGTTCTATCACCTATGAAAAGGGCTCTTTTTTTGTGCGCATTTTTACGGTGTGATGCCGCGCAAAACCCTTCCCTCCCCGCGAGGACATAGGGAGGCAGACATGCCGAATCCGCACCGTGACGTCATCTTCGGGGCGCCTTGCCGCGCCTGTGTGCGTTGCCGGATTCGGTCAAAGGGCCGCGTCCGGCATTTTTTTGCCCCGCGGTCAAAAAAAAAGGAGGTGCCGAACACATGGCAAAGGTTGGTTCCCGGGTGAAGATCACCCTGCGCTGCTCCGAGTGCAAGCAGAGAAACTACAACACCAACAAGAACAAGAAGAACAGCCCCGACCGTCTGGAGATGAACAAGTACTGCCCCTTCTGCAGAAAGCACACGGTTCACACTGAAACCAAGTAATGAGTGCTGCAATGGCTCAGAAGAAAGAAGGGTTTAACGGAATGTCTGAAAACGAGAAGCTTGAGCAGGCTGCTGCCGAGCAGGCGGTTCCCGCTCCCGCGAAGCCCGCGAAGGCCGAGAAGAAGAAGGACGCCAAGCCGGACAAGAAGTCCAAGCCCGGCTTCTTCGCCCGTCTGGGCAAGTGGTTCAAGGAGCTCAAGGCCGAGCTGAAGAAGGTACAGTGGCCCACCGGCAAGCAGACGGCAAACAACACCGTCATCGTCATTGTCTGCTGCATTGTGGTTGGCATCTGCATCTGGGTGTTCGACCTGGTGGCCGGCGGCGTCATCAGCGCTCTGCTGGCCCTGTTCGGCAAGGGTTAAGGTGCGCAATGGCTGACAACGCGAAGTGGTATGTGGCCCATACCTATTCCGGCTATGAGAACACCGTGGCCGCCAGCATTGAAAAGGCGGTGGAAAACCGGGGCCTGCGGGATCTGATCCACGAGGTGAACATCCCCATGGAGACGGTGACCGAGATCACCGACAACGGCCCCAAGACGGTGGAGCGCAAGGTCTTCCCCGGCTACGTGCTGGTGAAGATGGTGATGACCGACGAGACCTGGCACCTGGTGCGCAACGTCCGGGGCGTCACCGGCTTTGTGGGCTCTGGCAACAAGGCCATCCCCCTCACCGATGAGGAGATCGCCGCCCTCGGCGTGGAAAAGCGCGAGGTTGTGGTGGGCTATCAGGTAGGCGACAACGTGAAAATTACCGACGGCGCTCTGGAGTCCTTCCTGGGCACCGTGGAGGAGATCGACCTGGACCGCAGCAAGGTCCGGGTGGTGGTCTCCATGTTCGGCCGCGAGACCCCTGTCGAGCTGGAGCTGGACCAGGTGGAGCCGCTGAACCAATAACCCCTTTGCGGCGCAGGCCGCACGTGGGAGGGATCTCCCCGGTGAGATTCCGCTTCCAACCACATTTATCGTAGGAGGTGCTGTTTCAAATGGCACAGAAAGTTACTGGTTATGTGAAACTTCAGATTCCGGCCGGCAAGGCGACTCCCGCCCCCCCTGTCGGCCCCGCCCTTGGTCAGCACGGCATCAACATTGCCGCGTTCACCAAGGAGTTTAACGAGCGCACCAAGAACGACGTGGGCCTCATCATCCCCGTGGTGATCACCGTCTACGCCGACCGCTCCTTCACCTTCATCACCAAGACTCCTCCCGCCGCCGTGCTCATCAAGAAGGCCTGCAACATCGAGTCCGGCTCCGGCGTGCCCAACAAGACCAAGGTCGCCACCATCAGCAAGGAGGACGTGCGCAAGATCGCCGAGACCAAGATGCCCGACCTGAACGCGGCCAGCATCGAGGCGGCCATGAGCATGATCGCCGGTACCGCCCGCTCCATGGGCATTGTGGTCGGCGACTAAGGCGAAGGAGGGTATAGAGAATGTTTAGAGGCAAGAAATATCAGGAGAGCGCCAAGCAGATTGACAAGGGCGTTCTGTACGATACCGCGGAGGCCATGGATCTGGTGGTAAAGACCGCCACCGCCAAGTTTGACGAGACTGTTGAGCTGCACGTGAAGCTGGGCGTGGACTCCCGCCACGCCGACCAGCAGGTGCGCGGCGCCATCGTGCTGCCCCACGGCACCGGCAAGACCCAGCGGGTGCTGGTCTTCGCCAAGGGCGACAAGGCCGAGGAGGCCCGCGCCGCCGGCGCCGACTTCGTGGGCGAGATGGACATGGTGGAGAAGATCCAGAAGGAGAACTGGTTTGACTACGACGTGGTGGTCGCCTCTCCCGACATGATGGGCGTGGTTGGCCGTCTGGGTAAGGTTCTGGGCCCCAAGGGCCTGATGCCCTCCCCCAAGGCCGGCACCGTGACCCCCAACGTGGCCCAGGCCGTCAAGGAGATCAAGGCCGGTAAGGTGGAGTACCGTCTGGACAAGACCAACATCATCCACTGCCCCATCGGCAAGGTGTCCTTCGGCGCTGAGAAGCTCACCGAGAACTTCAACGCCCTCAT
>CALWWS010000077.1 GCA_944385305.1 uncultured Oscillospiraceae bacterium
GGGACTGCGTGGCCCTGGTGACCGACACCAGCCGGGAGAGCGCCGTGGAGCTGATGAATCTCACCGCCTATCTGGACGTGCTCATCCCCCGGGGGGGCGCGGGCCTCATCCGCTCGGTGGTGGAAAATGCCCGGGTGCCGGTGATCCAGACCGGCGTGGGGGTGTGCCACGTGTATGTGGACGGCCAGGCGGATCTGGACATGGGGGCGCGGATTATCTACAACGCCAAGTGCTCCCGCCCCTCGGTGTGCAACGCCGCCGAGTGCCTGCTGGTGGACCGGGCGGTGGCCCGGGACTTCCTGCCCATGGCCTGGCAGCTGCTGCAGAGTAAAAACGTCCAGCTGCGGGGCTGCCCCGAGACCCGGGCCATCCTGGGGAACTTTGTGGTGCCCGCCAACCCGGAGGACTGGAACACGGAGTTTGGGGACTACATCCTGGCTGTCAAGGTGGTCTCCGGGCCGGACGAGGCCATTGATTTCATCAACACCCACGGTACCGGCCACTCCGAGGCCATTGTAACCAACAACTACTTTACTGCCCAGCGCTTCCTGGACGAGGTGGATGCAGCGGCGGTGTATGTCAACGCCTCCACTCGCTTTACCGACGGTTTTGAGTTCGGCCTGGGGGCAGAGATCGGCATCTCCACCCAGAAGATGCACGCCCGTGGCCCCATGGGGCTGGAGGAGCTGACCAGCTCCAAGTTCATCATCTACGGCACCGGACAGACCCGGTAGGCATAGGATACTCCGGGCCTCCTCCCGGACTTCACGTACATACGGCGGGCCGTCCGGCCCGCCGTATGAATGTTTTGGGAGGTGGATTTCAAATGGAGTGGGCCCTTACCCTGCCCCAGGGGGATCTCCACAGCGTCCATCTGGGTGATCTGGCGGCGGAGGAAGGCGGCCAGGTGCTGGAGTGCAGCCTGTGCATGAAGCAGCTGGAGCCCGACCGCCGGGCGGCTGCCGCGGTATGGGCGGATCAGCTGGGGCCGGACGGCGCCCGGCAGCCCTGCGGACTGCGGGTGTACGCCATCCCCGCCCACCACCAGCCCGGCCCGGCGGACGTGATCCTGACAGGGGTACGCTTTATCCTGCCCGGCCGGCCCCAGGACGGCCCCCGCAGGCTGGTCGTCCGGGCGGACGTACACTATGTGGATCGCCAGCAGACCTGCCTGCTCGCCCCCCGGCCATCCCAGGAAGAGGCGCAGGCCGACCGGCCCCTGTAACCCCGGAGAGCAAACCCTCTGCACAGAAAAAAGGCGCGGATAAAATCCGCGTCTTTTTTCACATCTTCCATACAATTCCCACCACGGCGGACAGGCCGATGAACACGATGGGGTGCAGCTTCTTCAGCGCCTTGCAGCGCAGAGCGACAAAGACCGCCGCCGCCAGCACAATCCCCTTCCAGTTGAAGGCGGCCCACACCTGCCCCGCCGTGAGGGCCGCAGTGCTCACCAGGGCGATGGAGCACACCTGCACCAGCGCCGCAGCAATGAGGGCGGTGGAGGCGGGCCGCAGGCCGTAGAACACCGCGTCCACAATCCGGCTCTCCCGAAACCGCTTCAAAAAGCCGGCAATGACGGCGATGATAATGATGGCCGGGCACACCAGGCCCAGGGTGGCGATAACCCCGCCGGGGACGCCCCCCACGTGGAAGCCCACATAGGTGGCCATATTCACCCCCATGGGGCCGGGGGTGGACTCGGAGATGGCGATCATGTTGGCCATCTCCGCCGGGCTGAACCAGCCGGTGCGCGCCCCCAGGTCGTTTAGAAAGGGGATGGTGGCCAGACCACCCCCCACAGAGAAGAGCCCCACCTTGAAAAACTCGGCAAAGAGCAGCAGGTAGATCATTTCCGCAGCTCCCCCCTCGCCCCCCGCAGGCACAGCCCGGCCACCCCGGCGGCCACTACCAGCACCACCGGGGAGAGCAGCAGGTTGAGGGCCGCGCCCCACAGCCGGGCGGCGTCAAAGGTAACGAAGTTGCCCACCACCGCCAGGGGGAAGATCACCAGAAAGATCACCAGGGTGGCCCTGTCCACCACAGAGCCCTTGCGCAGCTTGAGCACGCTGGAGAGGATGAGGGCGCACACGCAGGCCCGCACCCCAGCAAAGGCGTGGATGACCACCGGCAGCTGGGCAAAGTTCTGGAGAAAGGCCGCAAAGGCCAGGATAATCACCACCGCGGGGAACACCACCCCCAGGGTGGCCGTCACGCCGCCGGACACCCCGCCCCGCTTCTGCCCCACGAAGGTGGCGGTATTCACCGCGATCACCCCAGGGGTGCACCGGCCGATGACGAAGTAGTCGGCCAGCTCCTCCTGGGTGACCCACCCCTTCTTCTCCACCAGCTCCCGCTGGAGGATGGGCAGCATGGCGTAGCCGCCCCCGAAGGTGCACACCCCTACCCGGGCAAAGGTTAAAAAGAGATCCAGATAGGCCACCATTTCCTACTCCAGCCCCTCCAGTTCCTCCAGCCACAAAGCGGCCACCCCGTCGGAGGGCATCCGCCAGTCAGCCCCATGAAAGCGTGCTTTCATGGGGACGCCGTTCCTCTTCCCTTCCTCGGCGGGAGTGAATCCCGCCTGCGGCAAGGTTTTTCCACGACAGGGAAAAACCTTGGACGCGCCAAAGGCGCGGCTCGCTTTCGCTCGCGGGCGACTGGCGGCCAAAACCATATCTGTCATTCCAGCCCCTCCAGTTCCTCCAGCCACAAAGCGGCCACCCCGTCGGAGGGCATCCGCCAGTCGCCCCGGGGGGAGAGGGCCACCGAGCCCACCTTGGGCCCGTCGGGCAGGCAGGAGCGCTTGAACTGCTGGGAGAAGAAGCGGCGGTAAAAGTTTTTCAGCCACTTGAGCAGCACAGCCCGGTCATACCGCTTGCCCAGGGCCTGCTCGGCCATGCGCAGCACCTTCCTGGGGGGGAAGCCCCAGCGGATGGCGTAGTAGAGGTAGAAGTCGTGCAGCTCGTAGGGGCCCACCAGATCCTCCGTCTTCTGAGCGATCTGTCCCTCGATGACAGGAAGCAGCTCGGGGGAGACGGGGGTGTCCAGGATGTCGCTGAGCACGTCGGACAGCTGCCGGTCCTCCTCCGCCTTGTCGTCTGAAATAAAGGACACCAGGTGGCGCACCAGGGTCTTGGGGATGCCGGCGTTGACGGCGTACATGCTCATGTGATCCCCGTTGTAGGTGCACCAGCCCAGGGCCAGCTCGCTGAGATCCCCGGTGCCGATGACCAGGCCCTGGTTCTGGTTTGCAATATCCATGAGCACCTGGGTGCGCTCCCGGGCCTGGCTGTTTTCAAAGGTCACGTCGTGGTTGTCCATGGACTGGCCGATGTCCCCGAAGTGCACCTTCACCGCCTGGCCGATGTCGATGGTCTTTAAGGTGCAGCCCAGCCGCTCGGCCAGAAGCACCGCGTTGGACTTGGTGCGGTCGGTGGTGCCGAAGCAGGGCATGGTGACGGCAATGATATCGCTGGCGGGCCGGTCCAGCATCTTCATGGCAATGCCGGTGATGAGCACCGCCAGGGTGGAGTCCAGCCCGCCGGACAGGCCAACCACCGCGGTCTTGGCCCCGGTGTGCTCCAGCCGCTTGCGCAGGCCCTGGGCGGCAATGTAGAGGATCTCGTTGCACCGCTCCGCCCGATCCCCCTGATCCTCCGGCACAAAGGGCATGGGGGCAATGTGCCGGGTGAGAGTGGTGGTAGCCGGCTGGAGTGAGAAGGAGACCGAGGGGCACCCATCCGCCGCGGACACAGTGGTAAAGGTGCTGATCCGACGCCGCTCATAGGCCAGGCGCTGCACGTCAATCTCGCTCACCGTCAGCCCGGAGGCAAAGCGCCGCTCGGCCAGCAGCACACCGTTTTCTGCGATCATGTTGTGGCCTGGGAAGACCACATCGGTGGTGGACTCCCCCTCCCCGGCGTTGGCGTAGAGATAGCCGCATACCAACCTGGCGGAGGTACCCGCCACCAGCTGGCGGCGGTACTGGGTCTTGCCCACCCCCTCGTCGGAGGCGGACAGGTTGAGCATCAGGGTGGCCCCCCGCTGAGCAAGCTCGCGGCAGGGGGGATCGGGGGCCCACAGGTCCTCGCAGATCTCCACCCCCACCTTCAGCTCGGGCAGGGTGTCGCACACAAAGATCTGCCGGGCGCACACCACCGGCCGCCCGTCCCCCAGCAGGTTGTCCAGCCGCGCGGAAAAACCGGGGCCGCCGGAGGTGAACCAGCGCTGCTCGTAGAACTCCCCGTAGTTGGGCAGATACTGCTTGGGCACCAGGCCCAGCAGCGCGCCCTTGTGGATCACCGCCGCACAGTTGTACAGCTTGCCCTCAATCTCCACCGGCAGGCCCAGGGCGGTGAGCATATCCAGGTTGCGGGTGGCCTCCAGCACGGTGGCCAGCCCCTCCAGCGCACCCCGCAGCAGGGTGTCCTGAAGGAAGAGATCCCCGCAGGTGTAGCCGGTGAGGCACAGCTCAGGCAGCACCAGTACCCGCACCCCCTGCTCCGCCGCCTGGCGCATCAGAGTGAAAATCTGCTCGGCATTGTAGCGGCAGTCCGCCACCCGGATTTTGGGCGTACCTGCGGCCACCTTAATAAATCCATCCCGCATAATAAAAGCGCCTCCTTCGGGATTCATTCCATTAAAACAAGGATATGATACCCCAAACCGCAGCCAATTGCAACGCCCAGCGAACCGAAAAGCCCCGGCCTTCCGGCCGGGGCTTTTCGGGTGTGTGTTGTGTTTTGCAAAGGTGTTGGAAAGGGATAAGAGAGGAATTGGTTTGGGAGGATGGTTTTGATTCATCTCTGAATCTGTGTGTATCATACTATGAAATTACGGCCAAATCGTGACCGCTTTGTAAATAAACTGTGAATTGCAAAAACCCGCTTACAGGCACTTCCGCTTGACAACGCCGCCAGCAGGTGATATCATATCCCCGCAATTAAGGCAATGACGGGGACTGGCCCTGTATCCGCCCCTCCAGAGAGGAAGCGCCGCAGGCTGCAAGCGCTTCCGGGCAGCGGACTGCGCGCCCCACCACCCCCGAGCCGCCCATGAATGAGCTTTCTCTAAGTGGGCCGGGCCCGCCCGTTACAGCGGCAAATGAAGCGGCGGCCCCAGGGCCGCAAGCAGGGTGGAACCGTGGAGCAGCTTGCCCCACCCCTGATTTTATGTCAGGGGTGGGTCTTTTTTCTGCCCGCCCCAATACAAGGAGGATTTATCATGGCAGAAGAAAATAACCTGTATACCTTTGAGAACCCGGAGTACCGCAAGACCTACTGGCACACCTGCTCTCACATCCTGGCCCAGGCGGTGAAGCGCCTGCACCCCGAGGTGAAGCTGGCCATCGGCCCCTCCATCGACGAGGGCTTCTACTACGATATGGACGCCCCCTTCCCCTTCACTCCCGAGCACCTGGAGGAGATCGAGGGGGAGATGCGGAAGATCTGCAAGGAGAAGCTGAAGCTGGAGCGCTTTGAGCTGCCCCGGGCGGAGGCTGTGAAGCTGATGGAGCAGAAGGGCGAGCCCTTCAAGGTGGAGCTTATCAATGACCTGCCGGAGGACGCGGTCATCTCCTTCTACAAGCAGGGGGAGTTTACCGACCTGTGCGCCGGCCCCCATCTGGACTCCACCGGCCGG
>CALWWS010000078.1 GCA_944385305.1 uncultured Oscillospiraceae bacterium
CATGCCGGGCACCGCTACCGCCACGTTGGCCCGGTTGGGGCACACCTCGGTGCAGGTCTCGCACACCGTGGCGCAGCCCAGGCAGCGGATGTCGTCGCAGCTTGCGCAGTCGGTGCAGATGTCTCCCCGCTTGCTCAGGGGCTTGAAGTAGTCGGGGTTGACGTTCTTCTCCACATGCGCGTCGGCGTCAAAGGGCTGGATAGCCATGGCGGCCTTGGTGGCGCCGGCAATGGCCTCCACCACGGTGCCCGGGCCCTTCTGCCCGTCGCCCACCACAAAGACGTTCTTCACGGAGGACTCCAGGGTGTCGGCGTTCACAACCGCCTTGCCCTTGCCGTCCACCGCCAGGCCGTTGGCGGTGTAGAGGGCGGTGTCCACCTTCTCGCCCACGGCGGTGATGACCGTGTCGGCCTCCACCGTGACCACCTTGCCGGTGTCCACCGGGGAGCGGCGGCCTGAGGCGTCGGGAGCGCCCAGCTCCATCTGGTGGCAGGTGAGCACTCCGTCCTTCACCCCCACGGGGGCCAGCAGCTCACGGAACTCCACCCCGTCTTCCAGGGCCAGCTCCAGCTCCTCCTGGTCGGCGGGCATGTAGCGCTTGGTGCGGCGGTAGACAAGGGACACCTTCTCCACCCCGGGAATGCGCTTGGCCGCCCGGGCGGCGTCCATGGCGGTGTTGCCGCCGCCGATGATCACCACGTTCTTGCCCAGCTTCAGGCTCTCGGGGGCCTTCTTGGCGGCCTCCAGGAACTGGATGACGTTCATCTCCTCGCCGTACTCCAGGCCCGCGCTGCCCTTGTGCCAGGCGCCGGTGGCCAGGATGACGTGGGTGTAGCCCTGGTCGAAGAGCTCCTGCACGCTGCGGATCTCCGCGTTGAGCACCACCTTGGCGCCCATGGCGTTCATCAGAGCCACGTCGTTGTCAATGGCCCCGTCGCTGATGCGGAAGGCGGGAATCACATGGCGCACGATGCCGCCCAGGGAGTCCTTGCGCTCAAACACGGTCACGTCCACCCCGGCCCGGCCCAGGAAGTAGGCCGCCGACATGCCGGCGGGGCCGCCGCCGATAACGGCCACTTTCTTGCCCGCCACGGGGGCGCCCGCCTTCAGCTTGGGCAGCAGGGAGGCAAAGCCGCCCTCGGCCGCCTTGAGCTTCTGGGTGCGGATGTACACGCTCTCGTCGTAGGCGTTGCGCATGCACTTGTCCTGGCAGCGGTGGGAGCAGATGGTGCCGGTGATGAAGGGCAGGGCGTTGCGGTGGGTGATGATCTCCAGGGCCTCCTCGTACTTGCCCGCGTTCACCCGCATGAGATAGGCGGGGATATCCTGCTCAATGGGACAGCCGTTGCGGCAGGGGGCGGAGAAGCAGTCGATGAGGGGCACCTTCTTGTCCATCTTCCGGCTGGGGATGGGCTTCATGGGCTTTTGATAGTGGTTGTCAGTGACAAAGGCGCTCACCAGGGCCTGGGCCTTGGCCACGTCCACCCCGGTCCAGGGCTCGTAGGAGATGTCCATCAGCGCCTGGCCAATCTGGCTCATGCGCTGGTAGCCGCCGGGCTTGAGCATGTTGGTGGCCATGGTGATGGGCCAGATGCCCGCCTCAAACAGGGCCTTGATGGAGTGGATGTCCGCGCCGCCGGAGTAGGAGATGCGCAGCTTGCCCTTGAACTCCTTGGAGAGCATCCCCGCCAGGGAGAGGGAGAGGGGATAGAGGGAGCGGCCGGACATGTACATCTCCTCGCTGGGCAGCTCCCCGGCCTTCACGTCCACGGGGAAGGTGTTGGTGATCTTCACGCCGAACTCCAGATCCCGCTCCCCGGTGAGCTTCATCAGCCGGTGGAACATGGGGATGGCGTCCTCCCACTGGAGATCCTCCTTGAAGTGGTGGTCGTCAAAGGCGATGTAGTCGAAGCCCAGGCCGTCCAGGGTCTTGCGGGCGAAGTCATAGCCCAGCAGGGTGGGATTGCACTTGATGTAGGTGTTCAGGTTCTTCTCGGTGATGAGATAGGTGGCGATGCGCTCGATCTCGTCGGGCGGGCAGCCGTGGAGGGTGGACTCGGTGATGGAGTCGGACACCTTGGGAGAGATGGCCTTCACATAGGCCTCGTCCACCTTCTCAAACCGGTCCAGGTTGGCCAGGGCCCAGTCCATGCACTCCTTCCACACCTCGCTGCCCGAGGCGTC
Organism: uncultured Oscillospiraceae bacterium; assembly: GCA_944385305.1. Lineage (GTDB taxonomy): Bacteria > Bacillota > Clostridia > Oscillospirales > Oscillospiraceae > CALWWS01. The sequence continues at coordinate 2,185 of CALWWS010000078.1, forward strand.
CTTCATGCCGTCAATGTAGGCGTTGACCTTCTCGCTCTTGATGCCCGCCAGGTCGTAGCCCACGCTCATGTTGAACACAAAGCCGTCGGGGTCGCCCAGCTCCAGCTCCTTGGCCAGCAGCTTGCAGGCAAACCACGCCTTCACGTACTCGGCGAAGGCCTGGGGGACGTACAGCTCGGTGGACCACTCGCAGTTGTAGCACTCGTCGGCGGCGGTGATGCAGGGCTTGTTCACGCACTTGGACAGCTCCTCGCCGTCCATCACCTGCACGGTCTTTACCTCAAAGAAGCGGCTGCCCCCGGCGTAGGCGGCCACGATGTTCTGGGCCAGCTGGGTGTGGGGGCCGGCGGCGGGGCCGTAGGGGGACTCGATCTTCTCCTCAAAGATGGGCAGAGCCTTGCCGTGGGTGTGGCGCACCAGCTTGGATACGCCGAACACGGAGCCCTGGGCCTTGTACTCGCTGAGAATCCAGTCCATCAGGTGGGCAAAGGGCATGGGGCGCATAATATCGCTCATATTCATAACCTCCAGTTATCTTTACAGGCTGAATGACTAAGTGTTTTTAAAATCCGGGAAATATCAGTAGGTGCGGTGATTCAGCTCGCCCCACAGCTTCTTGCTCTGCTCCATGCACCAGGCGTTGATGGCGTCCTCATCGATGCCTACAAACTCCCGATCCTTGTAGAGCACCTTGCCGTTGATGATGGTGGTGCGGCAGTTCTTGCCCATCATGCCGAAGAGCATGTGCCCGTCAATGTTGGCGTGGTCGAAGGGGGTGAAGGGCTTGTAGTCCATGACGATGACGTCGGCGGCGGCGCCCGGCTTGAGCACGCCCAGGGGCTTTTTGAAGTAGCGCGCGCAGATTTTGGCGTTGTTTTCAAAGAGCAT
>CALWWS010000079.1 GCA_944385305.1 uncultured Oscillospiraceae bacterium
AAAACCCCGGGCATTGACCTCTCCCTTATCGCCCCTCTGGTGCAGCCCCGGTGCGACACCTGGCTGGACATCGCCCCCCAGGTAGATTTCTTCGACGCCCTGCCCGCCTACTCCAACGAGCTCTACTGCCACAAGAAGATGAAGACCGACGAACAGAATTCTCTGGAGGCGCTCCAGCAGGTACTGCCCGTGCTGGAGTCTCTGCCGGAGTGGAGCTACGACGCCATTCACGACGCTCTCATCAGCCTGGCCCAGCGCCTGGAGCTGAAAAACGGCCGCATTCTGTGGCCGGTGCGCACCGCTCTGTCGGGCAAGGCGGTGACCCCCGGCGGCGCGGTGGAGCTGTGCCACATTTTAGGCCGGGAGGAGACCCTGCGCCGCATCCGCCAGGGCATCCAGCAGCTCTCCGCCTGACAGAATCTACCGCACATCCCCACACCCCTTTTGACCCAAACTACGGGCAAAAGGGGTGTTTTTTATGGACAAAAGGAAAAAGCGCCGCACCGTTCTGGCCGCCAGCTTTCTGGCGGCGGCGGTAGCCATACTGGGGGGCTTTGCCATCCAGGGGCATGCCCGGGCGGCTCAGTACCGCCACCTGCTGGACAACGGCTATCAGCACGCCTTTTCCGAGCTGACGGCCGCCGTGGGAGAGTTGGATGTGGCTTTGAACAAGGGGGTATACGCCACCACCCCCGCCCTGTTCTCCACTCTGTGTACCCAGGCCTACGGCAAGGCCCTCTCCGCCCAGATGGCACTGGGGGAGCTGCCCTACAGCAATGTGGAGCTGGAGCAGACCGCCGCCTTCCTGGCCAAGGCGGGGGATTACGCCATGGCCCTCTCCCGGGACAGCGGCGAGGGAGAGGTGTGTACCCCGGAGCAGCGGGAAACCCTCTCTGCGCTTTCCGAAGTGGCGGGAGAGCTGGCCCAGACCCTGCGTGGCCTCCAGTCCGACCTGTACGCCGGGACAATCACGCCGGAGGATCTGCAGCAGGCCCAGGCCCGGCTATCCGCCGCCGACGGAGAGGAAGAAATCACCTCCGGCTCCGCCTTCCAGACCGTGGAGGCCGACTTCCCGGAGGTGCCCTCCCTGATCTACGACGGTCCCTTCTCCGAGCATCTGACCAACCGCTCTCCCCGGATGCTGGAGGGGTGCTCTCCCGTCTCCCAGGATGAGGCCCGGGCCGTCGCCGCCCGCTTTTTGGGCCTGCGTCCCGAGATTTTTACCCTCACCAGCCAGGGGGAGGGTCAGATCCCCACCTACGGCTTTACCGCCGCCGTGGACGGCGGAGAACTCTATGTGGAGGTCACCCGTCAGGGGGGCATGGTTCTCCAGGTCATCAGCTCCCGCACCGGCGGCGCTCCCACTCTCACCCGGGATCAGGCCATCACCGCCGCCCGGGACTTTCTGGCCGACCGGGGCTACCCCAACATGGTGCACAGCTACTCCATCCACCAGGGGGACGCCCTTACCGTCCACTTTGCCCCGGTACAGGACGGGGTATACTGCTACCCCGACCTCATCAAGGTCTCTGTGGCCCTGGACACCGGGGCGGTCATCGGCTTTGAGGCGGAGGGCTACCTGATGAACCACTATACCCGCACCCTGCCCCAGCCCGCGGTCAGCCGGGAGGAGGCTCAGGCCCTGGTGGCGGAAGATCTCCAGGTGCTCTCTCACCAGCTGGCCATTATCCCAACCGGCGGAGAATATGAGGTATTTTGCCACGAGTTCAAGTGCCAAACCGCCTCGGGCAGCCACATCCTGGTCTATGTGGACGCCCAGACCGGCCAGGAGGAGAAAATCCTCCTGCTGCTGGAGGAGGAAAGCGGCACCCTGGCCATCTGACCGCCGCCGGCCGCCCCATGCCCTTCTTCGGGTGTGGGGCGGCCTCTTTTCCTGCCTCTGCGCCAGGTTGCATATCATGGCGGAGTTTGTTATAATGAGAAATAATTTTTTGGAAAGAGGGAATTGCCGTGGAACAGGCGGATACCAGCAAGCGCGTATTTGAGGATCTGCCCGTAGCGGCCGCTCTTCGCACCATGGTGGTCCCCACCATTTTCAGCCAGATCATCGTGCTCATCTACAACATGGCGGACACCTTTTTTGTGGGGCGTACCAACAACCCCTACATGGTGGCAGCCACCTCCCTGATCCTGCCGGTGTTCAACATCACCCTGTGCCTGGCAGGTCTGGCCGGGGTGGGAGGCGGCACCCTGATCTCCCGCCTGCTGGGGGTACATAACGAGGATGAGGCCCGGCGAGTGAGCGCCTTTTCCTTTTACCTGTCTATCCTCATCACCGCCGTCTTCTCCCTGGGCACCGCGATCTTTATGGGGCCGCTGCTCAACCTGCTGGGCGCAGGGGCCAATACCATCGACTTTGCGCGGCAGTACGCCTTCTGCGTCATCGTGCTGGGGGGCGTGCCCACCGTGCTCTCCAACGTGATGTCCAACCTGATCCGCAGTGTGGGCCGCTCCAGGCAGGCGGGGGCGGGCATCATGCTGGGCGGGCTGCTCAACATCGCCCTGGATCCCCTGTTTATGTTTGTCCTTATGTCCCCCGGCAATGAGGTGCTGGGGGCGGGGATCGCTACGTTCCTGTCCAACTGCGTGGCCTGCCTCTATTTCGGCGCGGTGATCTTCCGGATGGGCAAGGGCTCCATCATCACCTTCCGCCTCAAGTACGGCATGCCCGCCGGAAAAAATATCTTTGCCATCTTTGCCGTGGGCATTCCCTCCGCCGTGGCAACCTTCCTGTTTGATCTGGACTATGTGATTGTGGACAAGCTGATGGTGTCCTACAACGACTTCGCCCTGGCGGCCATCGGCATTGTGCTCAAGGTAGAGCGGCTGCCCCTCAATGTGGGGCTGGGCATCTGCCAGGGCATGCTCCCCCTGGTGGCCTACACCTTTGCCGCCGGAAACCGGAAGAGGATGGAGGATACCATCCGCCTGGCCCTCCGGGTGGGGCTGGTGGTTGCCGCCGTGAGCATTGTGCTCTATCAGCTCTTCGCCCCCCAGCTGATCCGCTTTTTTATCCAGGATGAGCTCACCGTCTCCCTGGCGACCCAGTTCCTCCGCATCCGGGTGCTGGCCACCCCTCTGATGTTCTCCAGCTTCTTCACCGTCTACCTGTTCCAGGCCTTCGGCATGGGCTCCAAGTCCCTGTTCCTGGGCGTGGTGCGCTGGCTGGGGTTCAATATCCCCATGCTCTTTATCCTCAACGCCTGCGTAGGCATGATGGGCATTGTTTGGTCCCAGGTCACCGCCGACACCCTGACGGTAATCCTGTCCATCTTTTTCTACCGCCGCTTCCGGCCAAAGTTTCCCCAGGATACGCCGCTGTAATGGGCCGCATGCTGCCCTCCCGCCAAATATCGTATATTTTGTGAACAGACTTTGCTGATTTTGTGAACATTAGCACTCTCCTATTGACAGCGCTAATTCTCCGTGCTATAACATAGTTGTTCCAAGAGAGAGGAGCCCAAAGGGTTCCTTCCGCAGGGCAAAAGATAAGTGCGAGAAATGGAGGAATGACTTATGTTGCCCAGCATTTTTGGTGAAAATCTGTTTGATGAGTTCTTTGATGACAGCTTTGGGATGTTCCCCATGTGGAACGGTCGCAACCCGCTGTACGGCAAGCACGCAAAGAACCTGATGAAGACCGATGTGCGGGAGACCGAGGACACCTACGAGGTGGACGTGGATCTGCCCGGCTTCAAGAAGGATGAAATCCAGGTGGATTTGAAGGACGGCTATCTGACCATTCAGGCCGCCAAGGGTCTGGATAAGGACGAGACGGATAAGAAGGGCAAGTTCATCCGTCAGGAGCGTTATGCCGGCTCCTGCAGCCGGAGCTTCTATGTGGGCGATATCAAGCCCGAGGATGTCTCGGCCAAGTATGAGGACGGCATTCTGAAGCTGTCCATGCCCAAGCAGGCCAAGAAGGAGCTGCCCAAGCGTTCCACCATTGCCATCGGCTGAGTTTGAAAAAAGGCGCTGCCTCCCAAAAGGGGGGCAGCGCCTTTTCCTGTGTTACACAGCAATGCGGCAGCAGTCCGCCCGGGGCGGCGGCTCTACGCGGCCTGCTCCTGGGCCTGCTGGCTGTCCTGAGCCTGCTGGCTCTCCTGGGTCTGCTGGCTCTCCTGGGTCTGCTGGCTGTCCTGGGCCTGCTGGTTTTCCTGGGCCTGCTGGCTGTCCTGGGTCTGCTCAGGCTGCGGCTGGGGCTTTGCGGGATACTCCACCGCAACGGTATGCGTTCCCGCATCCGGAGAGCCGCCCTGGGCCGTGATGACATAGTCCACTCCGGCGGTATAGCCGTCAAAGCTGTAATTTTCCGACATGCGGTTCACCGCCCGGGTGGCATAGATATCGTTGCTCTCATTTTCATACTCCCGGTACGGGACGGTAAAGCGGGTCTCTCCCCGCCGGATGGCGTCCTGGATGAGGGAGATAAAATAGCCAATTTCCTCCTCTGCCCACTTTACATTTTCCACTTTGATGGTTCCGCTGGCATAAACCGTGAGGCGGTAATCGGGATACTCGGCGGAGGAGTCATAGGCGTAATCTCCGAACTGGTAGCCGTCGGTGGTCATCTCCTTGCAGGCCGCCCGGAGCTCGGATACCTCGTAGCCGGGCAGGATAATTTCCTGCTCCTCGAATTCCCCGGTCAGAAGCAGGTTCTCCAGATAGGCCCGGATCTCGGCCCGCCTGGCCGCCTGAGCGGCCTCTTCCTGGGCCTGCTGCTGGGCCTCCTGCTGATCCTTCGCCCGGCGCTCGATCTCCTGGGCCACATCATTGCGAAATACCTTGTAATACAGCTGCGACTGGTCATAGTCCTCCATTATCAGATTGAAATTCCTGCTCCAGAGTTCGTCTTTCATCTCAGACCAGTACTGACTCAGCAGGTCGGTGTCAAACTCGTCCTCGGGGAAGTAGATATAGCAGTACTGCGCAGCCTCGAGCTGCTCGTCTGTTGCCGCCTTAAGCTCCGCCGAGGAGAGCAGCGGGAACTGCTCCATCGCGGCAACACAGACCTGTAAAACCGCTTGCCGCCGGGCCCTCTCCTGCTCCTTCTCCTGCTCCTCCTGCTCCTTCTTCTGCTCATCGGTGTCGGGCAGGTCGGCGTTGTCGTACTTGGTGCTGGTGCAGGTATAGTCGGCAGTCCACCTGGTGTGCTTATTCTGCCGCATATAGCTGTCGCTCTTGAGGAAGTAGTTGTAGCGGACATAGCCCTCCCGGTCGGGGCTGGGGTCATCCCAGGTGGTGTCCACGTGGTACCACTGCCCGTCAATCTGCACCACATTCCAGGCGTGGTTGCCGGTGGCATAGCCGGTGATGTACTCGCAGGGAACGCCGGCGGCCTCCATGAGCAACTCATAGGCCTTGGCGTAGCCAGCGCACACCGCAGTATGATCCACCAGAGCGCCATAGGCGGTATAGGCAGTAGAGGGCATGCCGCCGCTATACAGGCGCATGTCGTATTCACAGTTGAGCACCAGGTAGTCGTGCAGGGCTTTGGCGATGTCGTAGCCGCTCATCCCCGCTGTCACTGTCTGTGCCACCACCTGCGCCACCGCCGTCTCCACCGCGCGGTTCTGCGCCACCAGCTGGGGCGCGGAGTCCAGGTACGACAGGTGAATGCCCTCTACAATCCCGTCCTTTACTCTGGTGGCCCAGTAGGAGGAGAGGCCGTAGTAGTTGTCATACCCGGAGACATTCCGGAATGTTTCCATCAGATCGGACAGCTGGGTACTGGTCAGGCCGTAGCTCTTGAGATCCACCTCGCTCTCCATCTGCACCAGGGCGTTGAGGATGGCCGCCTCCGCCCCCTGGAGGTCGCTCAGAACGGGAAGTTTCTCCTCTTCCTCAGCCTGCTCCTTATCCGTCTGCTCTTCATCCGTCTGCTCTTCATCCGTCTGCTCCTTATCCGTCTCCCCCTTATTGGTCTCTCCCGCTCCGTCCTCGGAGAGCTGCTTCCACAAGCAGTAAACCACATCCTGGCGGGGGCAGTCTGCCTTGGCGGAGAAGCTCAGCCCGTCGGTGAGGACGCTGCTCCTGGCCCAGCTCACAGCGGCGTCCGACCAGTTGCTGCCCTCGGCCTCCTCCCCGGCAAAGCGGCACAGGAAGGTGAAGATCTGGTCATAGGCCAGGGTGCCGGTGAGATCAAACCGGCCCCCGCCGGCACCGTTGGTGATGCCCTTCTCCACCGCCCACAGCACGGCGTCATAGTAGTAGGCATTTTTGTCGG
>CALWWS010000080.1 GCA_944385305.1 uncultured Oscillospiraceae bacterium
AGGGCCGCCTTCTGGAACAGGGCCTCGGTGGACACCCGCACTCCGGCGGTGATGCACCCGCCCAGATAGACCCCATCCCGGCTCACCGCGTCCAGGGTGGTGGCGGTGCCGAAGTCCAGCACGATAAGAGGGGCTCCGTACTTGTGGATGGCGGCGATATCGGCCACCGCCCGGTCGGGACCCAGCCGCTCGTCCCCGTCCACAATATAGGGCAGGCCGGGATCTAGGTCGTCGTCAATAATCAGGGGGGTTTTGCCCACATATTTGATAATGGCGCTGGTGAGGGAGTACATCACCTGAGGCACCACCGAGCCGATGACCACATCACGCACATCCTCCAGGGACAGGCCAAAGCGCTGGAAGTACTGGCAAATCAAAAGGCCGATCTCGTCAGAGGTGCGGTTGGCGTCCGTCTTGAGCCGCAGGCTGCCCAGCAGCTCCTCCCCCTGAAACACTCCCAGCACCATATTGGTGTTGCCCACATCAATGGCAAGCAGCATGGTCCTCTACCTCCTTTAAATCCGGCTGATATAGCACACCGCTCCGTCTTCCTCCAGGCAGATTACGGCGTAGGTGGCGGCGGCCAGGCTGCCCGCACTGCCCGGGTTGACGATCCACAGGCCCCGTTCAAATTCACACACAGGCTCGTGGGTATGGCCGAAGAGCAGGATATTTGCCCCTGCCTGCCGGGCCGCTGACTCAGCGGCGCTGCGGCCCATCTTCACATGGTACTGGTGGCCGTGGGCCATCATGATCCGGCACCCCTCCTGGGTGAATACCCGCTCCTGGGGCAGGTCGCTCCTCCGTCCGTCGCAGTTGCCCGGCACAAAGAGCAGGGGAATCTGGGGAAACTGCTCCCCCAGCCGCTGGGCATCCCGCACAAGATCCCCCAGGTGGAGAATCCCATCCGGCTGCTCCAGCCGCACCGTATCCGCCATATTGGCCACGTTCCCATGGGAATCAGAGAAGACCAACAGCTTTTTCATCCAATCACCTTCCTCCCCTGCGCACATATAATGAGTTGAACGCCATTATAAATAGACGGAGGGGAACTATTATGGATATGGAACTGCCTCAGTCCAACCTGGATGAACTGATGAAAGATCCCAAAGCAGCGGCGCTGCTGAAAAACACCCAGGTTCTCAAAAGCCTGCTGAACGCCCCGGACACCCAGAGGCTGATGCAGCTGCTCTCTCAGAAGGCGGGAGACGGCCTGAAAAGCGCCGCCGCCGACGCCGCCAGAGGAGATACCAGAGCCCTCACCGGCCTGGTAGACCAGATCATGCGCAGTCAGGAGGGAGCCCAGGTGATCCAGCGCATCCAGCAGACCATCCCCAAACAGCCGCGCAAATAGGCAGGGAAAGGAGGCGGCGGCATGGCCGACTGGGAGGAAAAATTGAATGCCATTCTGGCCGATCCCCAGGCCATGGGCCAGATCGCCGCCATTGCCAAGGCATTTTCCGGCGGCGGAGAGGCTGCCGGAGAGGAAACGCCCTCCTCTCCTCCCCAGCAGGCCCCGGAACCTGGGACCTCAGGGGAACAGGACTTTGAACCGGAGGGAGAGCAGCCTTCTCCCGCTTCCACACAGGAGAATGTTCCCGACCTGTCCGCCCTGCTTGGCCTGCTGGGCGGCGGGGCGGGGCAGGGGGAGAGTCCCCTGGCCGCCCTGGGAGATCTGGACCCCGGGCTCATTCAAAAGGCCCTGTCTCTCTATTCCGCATATGCCGCGGGTGACGATCGGAAGGCGGCCCTGCTGGCCGCCCTCAAACCCTTTTTAAAAGAAAAAAGGCAGGCCAGAGTAGACCGGGCCATCCGCATTGCCAAGCTCTCCCGGGTCGTCCGGGCCGCCTTCGCCCTGCTGGGCAGCGGCGGGGAAGAGGGGGCGGAGCATGTATAACCGCTACATACCAAACGGCGCCGCCTACACCCGGGTAACCGAGCAGGACTCTCCTCCCGCCTCCCGGCGCTCTTCCCCGCCCCCGGAGCAGCCCCCGCCCGTCTCCGACGGGGAGAAAAAGCCCTCCGGCCTGGCCGGACTGCTCAAACGTCTGAAGCTGGAGGATCTGGACGCGGGAGACGTGCTGCTGCTGCTCATCATCCTGCTGATCTTTCTGGATGGGGAGGACATAGAGCTGGTGATCACCCTGGGGCTGCTTCTGCTGCTGGGGCTTGACTAATCCGCCCCGCTGTCCGCGGCCTGGCCGGAATCCGGCTGGGCCGCCTGACCCGGGGTGTGGAGCACCGTCCCATCGGGCAGGGCAAATACAGCTGTCTCTGGCACAGGCCGCTCCACGGCATAGGCGGACATGCGGTAGACCACCTGCTCTCCCTCCGCCGTCTCCGCGGCCACCAGCAGCCCGGTCTCCACTGAGACCCAGTAGGTGCACGTCATACCCAGCTCATCCTGCCCAGTCTGCACATAGATGCAGGACAGGCCGCCCTTCTCCTCATAGCCCGCCCGGGCAATCTGCTCCTGATCCAGCTCCAGCACCCGCTCATAGGTTGGGATGCGCTGGCCCTCCAGGTCGGCGGACTGTCCGTCCGCAGGGCCGGAGAGTACCTGCCCGCTTCCCCCGTACCAAAGCCAAAATTGGCCGTCTCCCACAATGGAGGTGCGCACACTGCCGCCGGGCAGCTGGGCACGGACCATGGTCCAGCCCCCGTCCACCCAGACCTGGGCGGTGGTGGTTCCATGTCCCTCCGCCCCCCAGAAATCCTCCACTGTCACCGTGCGATAGTAGCTCTCCGGTCGGACGAGGGTGTCGGCAATGACAGTCTGCACCGTCTGGGGGGTAATATCCACATGAAAGAGATAGGACTGGCCGCTCCCCTCCGGCTGCACCCCCGGGTCGGTCTGGGGAGAATCGGTGGGCAGCATAATCTGAGCAGTGCCCTGGGGAAACAGGCTCATCCCAAAGCTGGAAAAGACCGCCGCCACGATCACAATGGCAATAAGCACCACCAAAATATTGCGGTTTTTTCCCTCCATGGCTGCCCCCTCTCTCCGTCAGCCCGCCTGGAACTCCTCAGGCGGAGTGTCCCGCAGGCCGAATTTCCACAAAATAGCCTCCACAATCCGGCGGCAGGCCTGGCCGTCTCCGTAGGGGTTCACCGCATGGGCCATAGCGCGGTAGGCCTCCTCGTCGGTGAGCAGGCGGTTTGCCAGCTCCACAATGTCCTCCCGCCGGGTGCCGGCGATGCGCACTGTGCCCGCCTCCACCGCCTCGGGCCGCTCGGTCTCCCGCCGCAGAACCAGAACCGGCCTGCCCAGGGCGGGCGCCTCCTCCTGGAGCCCGCCCGAGTCGGTCATCACCAGATAGGAGCGGGCCATCAGGTTGTGCATCTCGTCGGCGGTGAGGGGGTCGATGAGGTGAATGCGGGGGTGGCCGGACAGGTACTTCCCCGCCGCCTCCCGCACCACCGGGGAGAGGTGCACCGGGTAGACCAGCTCCACCTGGGGGTGGGCGTCTGCAATCTCCCGCAGAGCGGTCATGATATTTTCCATGGGCTGTCCGTAGTTCTCCCGGCGGTGGCAGGTGACCACAATCACCTTTTTGCCGGTGTAGTCCAGCTGGTTGAGCAGCGGTGTTGCAAAGTGATAATCCTTTACAACAGTGGTCTTCAGGGCGTCGATCACCGTATTTCCCGTGACAAAAACCCCCTGCTCAATCCCCTCCCGCAGCAGGTTTTCCCGGTTTTTCCGGGTGGGACAGAAGTGCAGGTCGGCAATATCCCCCACCAGCTTGCGGTTCATCTCCTCTGGAAAGGGAGAATACTTGTCACAGGTGCGAAGCCCGGCCTCCACATGGCCCACGGCGATCTGCTGGTAGAAGGCCGCCAGGGCCCCGGCAAAGGTGGTGGAGGTGTCTCCGTGCACCAGCACCAGATCAGGCCTTGCCTGCCCCAGCACCTCCTCCATGCCCAGCAGGCACTTGGTGGTGATGGTGGACAGGCTCTGCCGGGGCTGCATAATATTCAGATCGTACTCCGGCTGGATATGAAAGATCTCCAGCACGGAGTCCAGCATCTCCCGGTGCTGAGCAGTGACACAGCAGGTGGCCTCCACCTCCGGCTGCTGCTTCAGCGCCTGCACCAGGGGGGCCATTTTAATGGCCTCCGGCCGGGTGCCGAAGATGGTCATAACACGAATCCGGCTCACTCCTCATTCTCCTCCTTTTTATCCTCCTTGCCGCCCTTCTTTTCATTGTTGTGAAGAAACAGCCGGGCGGCCACCGCCCCCGCCGCGCACAGGGCCAGCAGCAGCAGCATGGCCTTCAGGGCGCCGCTGGTGGTGAGCACCACGGCGGACAGGCCCAGGATGGCGCTGATCACATAGAGCACCGCCACCGCCTGCTTCTGGGAGAAGCCCATGTCGATGAGCCGGTGGTGCACATGGCTGCGGTCGGCGTGCATGGGGCTCTGCCCGTGGGCAATGCGGCGGATAAAGGCAAAGCAGGTGTCAAAAATGGGCAGGCCCAGCATGAGGAAGGGGACGGCAAAGGAGATGATGGTGTAGAACTTGAACAGTCCCTGGATGGACACCACCGCCAGCACAAAGCCCAGGAAGGTGGAGCCCGTGTCCCCCATAAAGATCTTGGCAGGGTTCATGTTGTAGGGCAGAAAGCCGATGCAGGCCCCGGCCAAGGCGGCCATGAGGATGGCCACCTCTCCCTCGCTCACCACCAGGGCGATGACCAGCAGGGTCATGGAGCTGATGGTGGACACCCCGCAGGCCAGGCCGTCCAGCCCGTCAATGAGATTGACCGCGTTGGTGATGGCCGCAATCCAGATCACCG
>CALWWS010000081.1 GCA_944385305.1 uncultured Oscillospiraceae bacterium
TGGGCGCCACCGCCTTCCACAAGTTTGAGGTTCCCGCCTCCTGGGCCACCGCCGAGGACAAGGCCGCCGCCGAGCACCTGGAGGGCAAGGCCGACACCGTGAAGATGGTGAAGGAGATCATGGAGCCTGTGGGCCGCATGGACGGCTACAGCCTGCCCGTCTCCGCCTTCGCCGACGGCCACGAGGACGGCACCTTCTGCCAGGGCGCTTCCGCCTATGAGAAGCGGGGCGTGGCGGTCACCGTGCCCGTGTGGAACCCGGTGGGCTGCGTGCAGTGCAACCAGTGCGCCTACGTCTGCCCCCACGCCACCATCCGTCCCTACGCTCTCACTGAGGAGGAGGCCGCTGCCGCCCCCGCCCAGACCAAGACCGCCGCTATGACCGGCAAGCCGGCCTACAAGTTCACCCTGGCGGTGAGCCCCCTGGACTGCATGGGCTGCTCCGTGTGCGTGAGCGCCTGCCTGGGCAACCAGGCCATCCTGCGCAAGAACCCCGACGCCAAGGCGGAGGACATGGTGCTGCGCATGGTGCCCCAGGAGTCTCAGGCCGACCAGCAGCCTGTCTTCGACTACATGGTCTCCAAGGTGGCCCCCAAGGCCGATGTGGAGAACATCACCACCGTCAAGGGCAGCCAGTTCAAGCAGCCCCTGCTGGAGTTCTCCGGTTCCTGCGCCGGCTGCGCCGAGACCGCCTATGCCCGCCTGATCACCCAGGTGTGCGGCGACCGGATGTACGTCTCCAACGCCACCGGCTGCTCCTCCATCTGGGGCGGCCCCGCCGCTACCTCCCCCTACACCGTGGACAAGGCCGGCAAGGGTCCCGCCTGGGCCAACTCCCTGTTTGAGGACAACGCCGAGCACGGCCTGGGCCTGCACCTGGGCCAGAAGGCCCTGCGGGATAGCCTGGCGGACAAGACCCGCAAGCTCATTGCCATCGACTATGTGGACGAGGGCATTGCCGAGGCCGGTCAGGCCTGGCTGGACACCATGAACGACGGCGCGGCCAACGCCGAGGCCACCAAGAAGTATGTGGCCGCTATGGAGAGCGTGCTGGCCCAGCGGGAGGGCTGCAGCTGCGAGGCCTGCACCCTGGCCCGCGCCATTGTGGCCGAGAAGGAGTATCTGGTCAAGAAGTCCGTGTGGATCTTCGGCGGCGACGGCTGGGCCTACGACATCGGCTACGGCGGCCTGGATCACGTCATTGCCTCCGGCGAGGACGTCAACATCTTCGTCTTTGACACCGAGGTCTACTCCAACACCGGCGGTCAGGCCTCCAAGTCCTCCAACATCGGCCAGGTGGCCCAGTTTGCCGCCGCCGGTAAGGTGCAGCCCAAGAAGAGCCTGTCTGAGATCGCCATGCAGTACGGCTACGTCTACGTGGCTCAGGTGGCCATGGGCGCCAACCCCAACCAGACCCTCACCGCCATCCGGGAGGCCGAGGCCTACAACGGCCCCTCCCTGGTCATCGGCTACGCCCCCTGCGAGATGCACTCCATCAAGGGCGGCATGGCCAACTGCCAGATTGAGATGAAGAAGGCCGTGGAGTGCGGCTACTGGAACCTGTTCCGGTTCAACCCCGCCCTCAAGGCCCAGGGCAAGAACCCCTTCACCCTGGACTCCAAGGCGCCCGCCGGCGGCTACCAGGAGTTCCTGATGAACGAGGCCCGCTACGCCTCCCTCACCCGCGCCTTCCCCGAGCGCGCCAAGGAGCTCTTCGCCCAGAACGAAGCGGCGGCCAAGGAGCGCTACGAGCACCTGAGCCGTCTGGTGGAGCTGTACAAGTAAACAAAATCCACAAGGGCCCCGGGCGTTTCGCCCGGGGCCCTTTGTCCTGTTATTACACTATTTCATGGCGGGGATGACCACGTCCCAAAAGGGCTCCTCCTCCACCGTGGTCTCAAAGACATACACCGGCTGGTAAAAGCCCTTGGTGTCCACCCGGTAGTCCAGGGTGCAGGAGGTGACGGTGACCTGGCGGGGCATATAGTTGGCAAAGAAGTCCGCCCCGGAGAATGCGCCGCCCTGCATCTGCTCATAGGCCTGGGCGGGGGTAATCACCGCCGCCTCCCGGTAGGGGGTGAAGATCACCAGGCTGTTCTCGATTTCGTCCAGAAGCGGCCCCTGCTTGCACCGGCAGCGCAGCTCGCCGTCCAGTATGCCCCCCTCTGTGACCTGCATGTCCACCGCAAAGACATGCACGCCGCTGCCCTCGTAGCGCAGCGGGGTACCCGCCGGAAGCTCAATGCCGTAGGGGCGGAGCATGGCCCGCAAAGTCTCCTCGTCCACCTGGGCGTCGGGCAGCCCCCAGGTGTCCGTGCCCAGGGAGTAGTCGTAGCTGCCGTCCAGGTAGTTGACCATGAGGAAATCGCCGGTGGAGTGGTTGGCAAACAGGGTGGCATTGTCATAGTAGTACGCGTCAGGGAAGGAGAGTCCCGCGATCTGGGCAAATTCCTGCCCGAACTGGTCGCAGGACTCCTTGTCCAGCCGGGCGGTGCGGTAGACCGGGGCGGAGGAGACGCCCTCTCCCAGGGTACAGGCCAGCTCCCAGCGGATGCCCGCCAGATTCTCCCGAAAGGCGGGGGCCTCGGGCAAATTCCCGTACTCCTTCAGATGGTAGCCCCCAAAAATGACCGCCATGGACAGGGCAAAAGCCACGGGATAGGCCAGGTAGGGCAGCCAGCCCTTTGCCCCGCGCTCCCGCCGGACCAGCACCCGCCACAAAATCATCACGATGCAGTAGCCCAGCCCGCAGCCCAGGGTGTTGCACACCAGGTCGTCCACGTCAAACATACCCCGGCCGGCGAGATACTGGATTGCCTCAATGGCCAGGGAGACCATAAAGCCGGCGGGCAGGGCGATGTACCACCGCCGGAAGGGCCGTCCCAACAGGGGGAGGAGCACCCCCAGGGGGACAAACAGGGCGATGTTAAGCAGCACATTGAGCCAGAGCTGGAGGGAAAAGCTGTTCCACGCCTCCCGCCAGGCCCGGAACAGGTGGAAATTTGCCTCAGACCAGCCCCCGCTTGTGTACCGGAAGAGGGTGGCGTAGAGCAAAACGGCCAGATACCCCACCAGCAGCAGAGCGGAGACAGCGCTGCGCCAGGGGAAGGGCCTGGCCCCCCTGGTCAGAATGCGGAAGAGGACATATACCACCAGAAATACCGCGCAGCACAGGGCCACCGCCGCCACGGCAAAGCCCACGCCCCGCTGGAGCAGGCTGATAATCAGATGGAGAAAATCGTGCATAAAAACTCCTCTCCGGCCCTGCCGGGCCGGCTGCCTGTTTTTTCCTCCCGGAGCGGGAAATGAGGTCATCCCCATTATATCATCCCCCGGCCGGGGGGACAAGGGCATCCCCTTTCCGCCGGATTTCCCGGCTTTTTGCCGTTGCTTTTTTGGAAAGGCGTGGTATAATGAGTTTAAAATTGTGTGATATGGTTTTAAATATCGGAAAGGAGCGGGCATATGGAGGAGATCCAGGAGTTAAAGGAGCGTCTGGGGACGGAACGCCCGGTGAAGTGGGAGGACTTTCCCGATATCGGGCTGTATATGGATCAGATCATCTCCTACCTGCCCCGGCAGCTCATCCACTACGGGGAGCGGGAGAGTCTGACCTCCGCCATGGTGAACAACTATATTAAGGACGGGGTACTCCCCCGGGCGGACGGGAAGCGGTACTCCCGCACCCATCTGGCCTACCTCACCGCCATCTGCGCCCTCAAGCAGGTGCTCTCCATGAAGGACACGGGGCTGCTGCTGGCCGCCGCCGCCCAGGGGCGCACGCCGGAGGAGCTGTACGATCTCTTCCGGGGGGAGCTGGACGCCGCCCTCACCGCCACGGCGGACAGCCTGGACGGGGATATGTGGGAGGAGGAGCTGCCCCGGCTGGCCCTCTCCCTGGCCCTGCGCAGCTATGCCGACCAGCTGGCCTGCCAGCGGATGCTGGAGATTCTCCGCGCCCACACTCCCGGGGCGGGGGAGAAGCCGGAGAAGAGCCGGGGGAAGAGCAGGGAGTAAATCCGGCCCGCGCCGGACAAGGACTACGCGCCGGCCTGCCCGGGGCGCACAGGAGGAAAGGGATATATGAGCGAATTTGTAATTATGACCGACTCCTCGGCGGATCTGCCCGCCGGCCTGGTGAAGGAGCTGGAGCTGGAGGTGCTGCCCCTCTCCTTTACCATGCGGGGCAAGACCTACCTCAACTGGCCGGACAACCGGCAGATGTCCTCCAAGGCATTCTACCGCGCTCTGCGGGAGGGGGAGATGGCCACCACCTCGGCGGTAAACGTGGGGGACTTCACCCAGCGGATGGAGCCCATCCTCCAGTCGGGGCGGGATATCCTGGTGCTCAGCTTTTCCTCCGCCCTCTCCGCCACCTTTAGCGCCGCGTCGGTGGCTGCCCGGGAGCTGGGGGAGAAGTACCCCCAGCGTAAGGTGCTGGTGGTAGATACCCTGTGCGCCTCCCTGGGGCAGGGACTTCTGGTTTGGTACGCGGCGCAGCGCCGGCGCATGGGGGAGAGCCTGGAGACGGTGCGGGACTGGGTGGAGGCCAACAAGCTGCGCCTGTGCCACTGGTTTACCGTGGACGATCTCCACTTCCTCAAGCGGGGCGGCCGGGTGTCCGCCGCCACGGCGGTGCTGGGCACCATGCTGTCCATCAAGCCGGTGCTCCACGTGGACAACGAGGGGCGGCTGATTAAGGTAAGCACCGCCCGGGGGCGGGGGGCCTCCCTCACCGCCCTGGTGGATCAGATGGAGCGCACCGCCATTGACCCGGCGGAGCAGACAGTGTTCATCAGTCACGGGGACTGCGAGGCCGACGCCCGCAGGGTGGCCGACCAGGTAAAAGCCCGCCTGGGGGTGAAGACGGTGCACATCGGCCCGGTGGGGCCGGTGATCGGCGCCCACTCCGGGCCGGGCACCGTGGCCCTGTTCTTTCTGGGGAGGGAGCGGTAATGGACGAGATCAGATGGCTGGAAGTGGTGATTGACGCCCCCCGGCAGGAGCTGGACGGGCTGTGCGCCCGGCTCACCGCCAACGGGGTGACCGGCCTTGCCATTGAGGACGAGGCGGAATTTCAGCAGTTTCTGGAGCAGAACAAGCAGTACTGGGACTACGTGGACGACGAGCTGCTGGAGCGGATGCGGGGCGTGTGCCGGGTAAAGATCTACGTCACCGACGACCAGCCCGGCCGCAGCCAGCTGGAGCAGTGGCTGGAGGGGATCGATCTGCCCTACACCGCTCTCCCCCTGGGGGAGAACGACTGGGCCCACAGCTGGCAGAAGTACTACAAGCCCATGGCGGTGGGCGAGCGGCTGTACATCGTGCCGGAGTGGGAGCGGGACAAGGGGGTGCCCGAGGGCAAGGTGCCCCTCTACCTCAATCCCGGCCTCACCTTCGGCACGGGCAATCACGCCTCCACCCAGCTGTGCCTGATAGGGCTGGAAAAGTATGTGCAGCCCGGACAGCCGGTGCTGGATCTGGGGTGCGGCAGCGGGATTTTGTCCATCGCCGCCCTGGCTCTGGGCGCCTCCACGGCCATCGGGGTGGATATCGACCCCAAGGCGGTGGATGTGGCCTATGAGAACGCCGCCATGAACGGCATCGGGCGGGACCGGTACACCGTGCGGGCGGGGGATGTGCTCTCCGACCGGGCGCTGGTTCAGGAGCTGGCCCGGCAGAGGTACGCCCTGGTGCTGGCCAACATCGTGGCCGACGTGATCATCCCCCTGTCCGCCAAGGCCGGGCAGCTGCTGGCCCCCGACGGGGTATTCCTCTGCTCGGGGATTATCGACACCCGTGCCGACGAGGTGCAGGCCGCCCTGGAGGCCAACGGCCTGTGGGTATTTGACCGGCAGGAGCGCAGCGGCTGGGTGGCCCTGGCGGCCAGAAGCAGGGGCTAGAGGGGGAGCTTGATGGTATCCTCCAGGTGGAGGGAGCGCACAATCCCCTGAAAGGTGAGCTGGTTGAGCAGCCCGGCCATGTAGGCCGGGCTGTACCGCATCCCCTCCCGCAGCCACTGGTAGGTCAGGCCGATGTGGGCCGAGATGAGGTACTGGATCAGGCAGTCCTTGGGCAGGGGGAGATCCTCCTGGGCCACCGGGGCAAAGACCTTCTGGTAGGTCTCCAGGGCGCTCTCCTCCATCTTCCGGCGGAAGTCGGATACCCCGTGCTCCCCCAGCATGGCCAGAAAAAAGGGGGCATGCCGGGCGATGTACTGGAAATGCCGGGAGTAGTACTGGCCGGGCACCGCCTGCTCCCCCGGCCGGGGCTGCACCTGGCGGCGCAGTCCGGCAAACATGTCGTCCACAATCTGGCTGAGGAACTGCTCCTTGCTCTCATAGAGGGCGTAAAAGGTGCTGCGGGCCACCTGGGCCTGGGTTACCAGCTCCTGCACCGTGACGGCGTGGGCGGATTTATTCTTCATCAGCTCCAGCAGGGCGTCAATGAGATACTGCCGGCTGCGGGTTTTGCGCCTGTCCTCCAAGACGGCCACCTCCCGGGGTAGTTTTCTTCCAGTATATAAAAACCTGCCCCGCCGCGCAAGGGACAAAACAACAGCGCCCCCGCCTATTGCAAGGCGGGGGCGCTGCGCGCTCAGAGGTCCAGCTTGAGCAGGTCGATGGCGTTCTGCCGGCCGATCCGCAGCCGGTCGCTCTGACTCAGGGGGACGTTGTCAAACCACAGGGCCGCCTCGTCCAGGCTCTCGTAGGGGGTATCCGAGGAGAACATCACCTTGCTGCTGTCGCACCCGGCGAGAGTGTGGAGGAAGGAGGGGGTGTTGAAGTGGCCGCTGGTGGTGATCCACACGTTGCGCTCAAAGTACTCAGGCAGGGGCCGCTTGTGGGCGCCGCATGGCTTCTGGTTGTTCAGCCGGTGCTGCAGGCGGGGCAGGGAGAAGGGCAGCCCCTCTCCCAGGTGGCCCAGAATCAGCTTGGCGCCGGGCAGCTCGTCAAACAGGCCGCTGCACAGCAGGCGCACGGCGTGCAGGGCGGTCTCCGCCCCGAAGCCCCAGGCGGAGCCCAGCAGGCCGGGATACCCGGCGTAGGCCCGCTGCTGGCTGGGAGCGGGGTCACGGGGATGGAGGTACAGGGGCACGTCCAGTTCCACCAGCTTTTTCCAGAACGGAAGGTTTTGGGGCTCGTCCAGATACTCCACGTGGTCCTTGCTGCCCTTCATGGTGTAGCCGTTGATGAGCGCGCCGCAGAAGCCCAGCTCCTTCACGCAGAACTCCAGCTCCCTACAGGCGGCCTCTGGGTCCTGCATGGCCACCGCGGCAAAGGCGTTGAAGCGGGTGGGGTAGCGCTGTACGTAGTTCTCATAGACCCACAGGTTCATCTCGTGGGCAATTTTCACCGCCTCGCCGGTGTCCAGCACCTCCTGCACGCCGGGCTGGGTGAGGGACATGACGAACACCTCCACCCCGTTGCGGTCCATGTCCGCGATGCGCTGCTCGGCGGAGTGCAGGCGGGACTTCACTGCCTCAAAATACGCCTCCTGGTTGCGGGCGGTCTCATTCTGGGGGTCGCCTGTGGCCTCCCAGTCGGGGGACTCATAGTGCTCCTCCAGGGCGATTTTTCCCGGGAGAATGCGGGGGCCGTACTGGGCTACATAGTCCTGGGTAAACTGGGTGCGGAACGTCTCACTCATGTAGGGGTACCTCCTGACGCGTGTTTTTGGTTATACTGCCTTAGTAAGCATAATAGCAAGTCTGTATTTTGTTGTAAATAAACAAAGAAAATGGCTCTGTCCGTTAACGGACAGAGCTTGAAAAAGTGTACGAAAACGAGAAGATAACGGATAAACCGGGGAAAAATGCCGGACAGGCGGGGCGGGACGAAAATAGAAAATGACATTTGGGCCGGGAGGGCGTATAATAAAATTTACTCAATCAGCCCCGGCGCAGGCCGGGAGCGGGATAGTTCAGGGGAAGGCGAGAGCGGGGTGGGAGAGAAATGAGCGCAAAGGCGACGGTGCGGCAGGTGCCCTTCGGGCCGGGCCGGGTACTGGCGGTGAGCGACGTGCACGGCAATCTGCCCA
>CALWWS010000082.1 GCA_944385305.1 uncultured Oscillospiraceae bacterium
AGGCGTTTTGAAATGGAAGCAAAGCTCAATCACTTTGACGGGGCGGGCAACGCCGTCATGGTGGACGTGACCGCCAAGGCCCCCACCTGCCGCACGGCGGTGGCCCGGGGGGAGATCAGGGTCTCCCCGGCGGTGCTCTCCGCCATCCAGAGGGGCACGGCGGCCAAGGGGGACGTGCTGGGCGTGGCCCGCGTGGCGGGCATTCTGGCCACCAAGCGCACCAGCGAGCTCATCCCCCTGTGCCACCCCCTGGCCCTCTCCCACGCCTCGGTGGATTTTCATATTCTGGAGGAGGATTGCGCCGTGGAGGCGGTGTGCACCGTGAAGCTCACGGGGCAGACGGGGGTGGAGATGGAGGCCCTCACCGGGGTGAGCGTGGCCCTGCTCACCATCTACGACATGTGCAAGGCCCGGGACAAGGGCATGGAGCTCACCGGCGTGCACCTGGTGGAGAAGCACGGGGGCAAGTCGGGGGACTACCGCTATGAGAAGTAGTCCGGCGGTGGTGGCGGTGTCCGGGGTGAAGAACTCGGGCAAGACCACCCTCATCGAGGGGATGCTCCCCCACCTGGCCGCCGCGGGCCTGTCCGTGGCGGTGGTGAAGCACGACGGGCACACCTTCCTCCCCGACGTGCCGGGGACGGACACCGGCCGCTTTCTGGCGGCGGGGGCCATGGGGGCGGCCATCTTCGACGGGGAGAAGTTCCAGCTGGTCAAGCGCCAGGCGGTGGACGAGGCCGCCCTCATCGCCCAGTTTCCCCAGGCGGATCTGGTGCTGCTGGAGGGGTTCAAGCACTCCTCCCGGCCCAAGCTGGAGGTGGTGCGGGGGGGCAACTCCTCCACGCCGGTGTGCGACCCGGCCACTCTCCTGGCCCTGGTCACCGACCTGCCCCTTCCCGCCCCGCCCGGGGTGCCGGTGCTCCCCCTGGGGGACCCGGCGGCGGCGGCGGCGGCGGTGCTGGAGTACGTAAAGGGGGGTCGGGAGCATGGTTGACGCCCGGGGACGGGAGATCCGCTACCTGCGCCTGTCGGTCACCGACCGGTGCAATCTCCGCTGCCGCTACTGCATGCCCGCCCAGGGGGTGGAGTGGGTGCCCCACAGCGCCCTGCTGCGCTATGAGGAGATGGTGCGCCTCACCGCTCTGCTGGCCCGGCTGGGGGTGGACACGGTGCGCCTCACCGGGGGTGAGCCCCTGGTGAGGCGGGATCTGGACCGGCTGGTGGGGGCCCTCAAGACCACCCGGGGCATCCGCTCCGTCACCCTCACCACCAACGCCCTGCTGCTGGAGCGGCAGCTGCCCGCCCTGCTCCGGGCGGGTCTGGACGGGGTGAACGTGAGCCTGGACACCCTGGACCGGGCCCAGTACGCCGCCATCACCCGCTTTGACGCCCTGGAGCAGGCTCTCTCCGGGCTGGAGGCCGCCCTGGCCGCCCCGGGGCTGACGGTAAAGCTCAACTGCGTGCCCCTGGGGGAAAACGACGACCAGCTGGTGCCTCTGGCCGCTCTGGCCCGGGACAGGGAGCTCTCCGTGCGCTTTATCGAGCTCATGCCCATCGGCCTGGGTGGGGAGCTGCCCCGGCGCACCCAGGCCCAGGTGCTGGCCAGGCTGGAGGCCGCCTTCGGCCCCGCCGTCCCCTGTCCCGCCCCCGCCCTGGGGGCCGGGCCGGGCCGCTATGTGAAATTCGCCGGGTTTACCGGCCGGGTGGGCTTTATCAGCGCGGTGAGCCACGCCTTCTGTGACCGGTGCAACCGGGTGCGCCTCACCGCCGGGGGCTATCTGAAAACCTGCCTGCAATACCGCACGGGGGTGGATTTGAAGGCCCTGCTGGACGCTGGCGCCTCCGACGGGGTGCTGCTGGCCGCCATGGAGGAGGCCATCGCCGCCAAGCCCGCCGCCCACCACTTCTCCCAGGGGGCGCAGCCCCAGGACGAGGGGGCCAACATGAATGAGATTGGAGGATAAGCCATGGGCAAGGTAATCGCCGTGTGTACAAGCCCCGAAAAGGGCACCCAGAAGCACAATGTGGGCTGTGCCCGCCTGGTGGAGGACTGGGGCATTGAGGGGGACGCCCACGCGGGCAAGTGGCACCGCCAGGTGTCGCTCCTCTCCCACGAGCAGGTGGAGGCCTTCCGCTCCCGGGGCGCCGTGGTGGATCACGGGGCCTTCGGGGAGAACCTGGTGGTGGAGGGCTTTGACTTCAAGGCCCTGCCCATCGGGACGAAATTCGCCTGCAACGACGTGGTGCTGGAGCTCACCCAGGTGGGCAAGCAGTGCCACAGCCACTGCGCAATCTACAAGGTGATGGGGGGGTGCATCATGCCCCGGGAGGGGGTCTTTACCCGGGTGCTCCACGGGGGCGCCATCTGTGTGGGGGACGAGCTCACCATCCTGGAGGAGGGGAAGGCGTGATGCGGGCAGCTATCATCACCCTGAGCGACGCGGGCTTTGCCGGGCGGCGTGCCGACGGGAGCGGGCCGCTCATCCGCCAGCTTGTGGAGGCGGCGGGGTATGAGGTGGTATACACCGCCCTGCTCCCCGACGGGATAGAGCCCCTGGCCGGGGAGCTTGCCCGCCTTTGTGATGAGGACCTGGCCGACCTCATCCTCACCACCGGGGGCACCGGCTTCTCCCCCCGTGACCTCACCCCCGAGGCCACCGCCCAGGTGACCGAGCGCCCCGCCCCCGGCATCGCCGAGGCCATGCGGTGGCACTCCCTGCAAATCACCCCCCGGGCCATGCTCTCCCGGGCCGCGGCGGGCATCCGCAAGGGGGCCCTCATCGTCAACCTGCCGGGCAGCCCCAAGGCGGTGGGGGAATGCCTGGAGTACATCCTCCCCGCCCTGGGCCACGGCCTGGAGATTTTAAAGGGGACCGCGGGCGAATGCGCCCGTTAAAATAGAATACTGTCCC
>CALWWS010000083.1 GCA_944385305.1 uncultured Oscillospiraceae bacterium
GGTCTATCTAAAGGATACCGTCTCCCCGGAGCTGCTGCGCCAGATCCGCCAGCGGCTGGCCCGGGTGCAGATGGATGTGGTGCTGGAGACCGGCTACCTCCAGCCGTTTTTGGAGCGGCGTCCCCTCTCCCTCTTCAGCGGTGTGGGAGTGACCGAACGGCCGGACACCCTCTGCGCCAAGGTGGCGGAGGGGCGGGTGGGCCTGCTGCTGGACGGCACCCCCTATGCCCTGGTGATGCCCTACCTGTTTGGGGAAAACTTCCAGAGCCTGGACGACTACTCCCACCGCCCCTATTTCGCCACCCTGATCCGGTGGCTCAAATACGGCTCCTTCCTGCTCACCGTGCTGCTGCCGGGGCTGTATGTGGCGGTGGGCAGCTTCCACCCGGAGCTGCTGCCGCCCACCCTGCTTATGGACCTGGTGGTGAGCCAGGAGACCACCCCCTTCCCTTTGGCGCTGGAGGCGCTGTTTACTTTTTTCATCTACGAGATCGTCCGGGAGGCGGGGCTGCGGATGCCCCGTTCGGTGGGGCATGCGGTCTCCATCGTGGGGGGCCTGGTGATCGGGGACGCGGCGGTGAGCGCCGGGCTGATCGGCGCGCCCATGGTGATTGTGGTGGCCATCACCGCCATCAGTGCCTTTGTGGCCCCCGCCCTCTACGAGCCGGTGACGGTGCTGCGGTTTGCCTTCCTGCTCACCGGCGGGCTGCTGGGGGTGTTTGGGGTGACGCTGGGGTTCTGTGCGGTGGTGGTGAACCTGTGCGCCGTCAACCCCTTCGGGGTACCGGCGGCCAGCCCCGCCGCCCCCCTCTCCCCCTATGCCCTGCGGGATGTGGGGGTCCGGTGGGGGTGGCGCCTGCTCTCCCGCCAGGACCTGCGGGTGCAGGACCTGGCGGGCAGCGATCTGCGCAGCGAAGGGGGGACGGCGGATGGGAACTGAGCCCCGCCGGATCTCCGGCCCCCAGCTGGTGGCCGCCCTGTCGGCCTCCCAGGTGTTCACCCTCTTCACCTATGTGCCCAGCCGGCAGAGCGCCCCCGGCCAGGTGACCCTGCTGGCCATCCCCCTGTCCGCGGCGGCCTGCTGTCTGTTGGCGGCGCCGCTTTTGCGGATGCGAAGGACCTGCGGCCCCGACCTGCTGGCCGAGTGCGGGCGGCTGGGCAGGCCGTTTGCGGGGGCGGCGGCCCTGCTGCTGGGGCTGTTCTGCCTGCTGCAGGCGGCGGGCGGCTGCGCCCATTTCGCCTTCTTTATGACCAGCAGCGTCTATCAGACCGCCAGCCGGTGGCTGTTCATCTGCGTCCTGCTGGCAGTGGGGGGCTATGCCGCCAGCCTGGGGGCGGAGGCGGTCTTCCGGGCGGGCTCGCTGCTGTTTGCCTTCCTGCTGGCGGTGGTGGTGCTGATGCTGGCGGCCCTGCTGCCCGAATTGCACCTGCGCCAGCTCTACAACCCCTTGGCCCAGGGGTGGGAGCCGCTGGCCCGCTCAACCGTCCGCTCGGCCGCCCAAAATGCCGAGCTGGTGCTGTTGGCGCTGCTGCTGCCCCGGTGCGGCCCCGGGCGGGATGGCTGGCGGTTGGCGGGGCTGTTGGGGGTCACTGCCCTGTTCTACGAGCTGTTCACCTTCGCCACCCTGACGGTGCTGGGGGACTATGCCCGGCTGCGGCTGTTCCCGCTGCATACCCTGGCCACCGTGGCGGAGGCCTCGGTGCTGGGGCGGATGGATCTGCTGCACATCGTGCTCTGGAGCGCGGTGGGCTTTTTGCGGGTGACCCTCTATCTGTATGGGGCGGCGGTCTGCCTGCGGCGGCTGGCCGGGCGGTTGCCCCTGGGGGCGGCGGTGGCTGTCTGTGCCCTGGGGGCGGGAGCCTGCGCCCTGGCGATCCCCCGGGGGGTGTGGGATGCCGGCTCCCCGGCGGCACTGGTGGCGCTGGCCCTGCTGGTGGCCGGCCTGCCGCTGGCGGTGCTGGTGAAAAAGCGGCTTTCTGAAAGGAGGGAGGGGCCATGAGGCGGCTGTGGGGCGTTCTGCTGGCGGTATTGGCCCTCTCGGGGTGCATCCCCACCGTCTCCCTCAACGACCGGGCGATGATCCGGGCGGTGGCGGTGGATCTCCTGGAGGATGGGCGCTACCAGGTGACGCTGCAGGTGAACGAGGCGGCGGACGGCAGCAGCGAGAACGGCGGCCCGGAGCAGACCGCCCTCACCGAGACCGGCCGGGACCTGACCGAGCTGCTCTCCCGGGCGTCGGTGAGCCGGGGCAAGCAGATGTTTTTGGGCAGCGCCCGGCTGATTTTGGTGGGGGAGCGGCTGGCCCGGGAGGACCTGCTGCCCGCCCTGCGGTTTTTTAACGCCACCCAGCAGGTGGCCCCCACCATCGCGGTGGCAGTGGTGCAGGGGGAGGCGGGGGAGCTGATCCATGCGGGGGAGGAGGCGGGGCAGTTCTCCGCCGACGGGGTGCTGGATGTGCTCCACAAGGCCCAGGAGGCGGGCTATGCCCCTGCCAGCCGGATGCTGGACTTTTTTGCCCAGGAGCAGTCCCAGGGGGGCGCCCCCCAGCTGGCGGTGCTGGAGCTGGAGCGCCACGAACCGCCCCCGGAGGCGGCCCAACCGGACCAGCGGGGCGGCGCCGGCCGCACCGCCGATAAGCTGCGGGTGGCGGGTTCCGGCCTCTTCCGGGCGGGGCGGATGGAGGCTGTTTTGACCCCCGCCCAGACCCGGGGGCTCCAGTGGCTGGGGCTGGATGGCCGGATGGAGGCCACCCCGCTGTCGGTGGAGCTGCCGCCGGGGGGGCTGGCGGCGGCGAACGCCTACCTCCAGCGGGCAACCGTCCGGGCCGGGGAGGCGGGGGGACTGCCGGAATTCTCCATCCGCCTGCAGGTCAGAGCCGCCGTTTTGGAACTGCCGGAGGACCTGGGTCCGGGCTGGGAGGAGCAGGTGGCCGCCCTCCAGGAGCGGGCGGTCCGCCGGGAGGTGGAGGAGGCCCTGGCGGCCACCGCCGGGCAGGGGTGGGACCCCTGCGAGCTCTACCAGCTGGCCCGGCAGCAGGCCCCCGGCTGTTACTGGGGCCACCAGGAGGACTGGGGGGAACAGCTGGCCCGGGCACGCTTTCGGGTGGAGGTGGACTGCCAGGTGATCCACACCGGCGGGGCGGCCCGGCGGGACCAGTAAAAAACCCGGGGACCGCAGCTGGGCGCGGTCCCCGGGGGGATGAAGGTCTATAGGTGGATGATCCGGAAGGGGGTCTGGGTCTGGACGCACTGGTTCAGGGTGTAGGCGGTGCCGGGGGAGTGGCCGTCCCAGAAGGCCAGCACCAGGTCGGCCTGCTGGACGATCTGGTTATCCCGGAGCAGGGGGGCCATGCGGCCATAGGTCTGGTAGTCCGGCCGCAGCACCCGGATGGGCAGGTGCAGCAGCCGGGCGGCCTCCTCGGCCAGGGTGTCCACCCCGCCGGCGCCGCCGCTGAGGAGCATGGAGGTGTTGACGGGGATCTGGGCGATGATCTCGTCCAAAGTGAGCGCCTGGGCGTCCCGGGAACCCACCACCGCGATCTTCATAGCCCGCCCTCCTCCCATAAAAGCTACCCCCAGCATAGCACACTGCGGCAAAAAATGCCAGCCTATTTTCCGGGCATTTCCGCCGCCCGCCCCGCGGCGGCCGGCGGGATGCCAAAAATCATTTGCAGTTATTCCCCGCAATAATCCTTCCCTGCTGGGACAGAGTAAGACCGTGACCAAACCAAAAACGCAGGGGGAAAAATTTATGAGAGAGCATTACAAACGGTTTGCCCGGGTGTTTTGCGCCGTGGTGGCCGCGGTACAGGCGGTGGCACTCTATACCCAGGCGACCCTACCCAACCAATTTTACGTAGTGGCGGGCCAGACGCTGAGCATCCGCTCCTCGCTGCCCATCACCACCCAGCCCGCCCGGGACAGCCTGCCCGGCGAGGCCTACGACGCCCCGGGCAACAGCTACAATGTGGACCTGAAGCTGCCCGGCGGCATCGGAGTCAAGCAGGTCCAGGTCCAGGTGGTGGACCGGGAGCTGGTGATCCCCGGGGGCAACCCCTTCGGCATCAAGATGTTCACCGAGGGGGTGATTGTGGTGGGCATGAGCGACATCTCCAGCGGGGGGAAGGCCCAAAACCCCGCCCGGGAGGCGGGCATTCGGGTGGGGGATATCATCACCTCCATGGACGGCCAGGCGGTGCACACCAATGAGGATGTGGGCCAGGCGGTTGCCGCAAGCGGTGGCCGGCCGGTGGCGGTGGCGCTGGAGCGGGCGGGCCGGGAGCTCACCTTCCAGCTGGAGCCGGTACAGGGGACCGACGGGGTCTACCGGGCGGGCATCTGGGTGCGGGATTCCTCCGCCGGCATCGGCACCATGACCTACTATGACCCCTCCACCCAGGTGTTTGCGGGGCTGGGCCACGCCATCTGCGATGTGGACACCGGGGAGATCATGCCCCTGCACTCGGGAGAGATTGTGGATGTGGAGATCACCGGGGTGAACCCGGGGGCCAGCGGCGCCCCGGGGGAGCTGCGGGGGAGCTTTTCCGGCCAGGCCACGGGGGAGCTGCTGGTCAATTCCCAGGTGGGCATCTTTGGCCGCGGCCAGGCGCCGGAGGACCACGCCCAGCTGGTGCCCCTG
>CALWWS010000084.1 GCA_944385305.1 uncultured Oscillospiraceae bacterium
CCCCGGGGCATGGCCGGCGGCATGACCATCTCCCTGCCCCAGGAGGACGTGAATTTCCAGTCCCGGCAGCAGCTCACCGAGCGCATCGCCGTCTGCCTGGGCGGCCGGGCCGCCGAGCAGCTGGCCCTGGGGGACATCTCCACCGGCGCGGGCAGCGACCTGCAGAAGGCCACCTCCATCGCCCACAACATGGTCACCCGCTACGGCATGAGCGACAAGCTGGGCAATGTGGTGTTCGACTCCGGCCACGACGAGGTGTTCATCGGCCGCTCCATGGCCCAGACCAAGAACTACTCTGAGCAGGTGGCCGCCCTCATCGACCAGGAGATCAAGGCCCTCATCGACGAGGGGTACCGGCGCTGCCAGGAGATCCTCACCCGGGATCGCCGCCAGCTGGAGACGGTGGCCGAGTATCTGCTCAAGTACGAGAACATGGACGCCAAGACCTTCGAGCTGGTGTTTACCGACCCGTCTGCCATCCAGCCCCCTCAGGCCTACCGGGAGACCAACACAGTCCCCGCCCCGGCGGAGGAAGAGGAGGACGGAGAGTAAACACTCAGTCCCGCAAAAGCAACCCCCAGGCGCCCGGTGAGAGCCGGGCGCCTTTTGTTATAATAGTCCGTTTTATAGGACACACGCTCCGGTATACTGACCTCAGCAAAGGCAGAAAGGAGCGCAAGCGCCATGGAGTACGAGTTTCGGTATGCCCACGGACATGTGGAGGTCTACGACCCCTGGGGGCGGTTTTGCTTTTCCGCCGACAGCGAGAGCGAAGCCCTGGGGGAGCTGGAGCAGGGCGGCCTGGCAGGTTAGCGGCAATCCCCGCTGAAGATAGGAAAAGGTCTCCGCAGCAGCGGAGACCTTTTTTCACAAAAGTTTAAAAAACGGGGGTGGAAAATCTGCTATACTGGGGAAGACAGAAAGAGGGGGAACTGAGATGGCCTATCAAACTGTGGCGCGGCCGCCTGTCCGGCGCAGGCGGCGCAAAAGGAGCAGGATGCCCCGGGTGATTGCCGGGTTAGCAATTCTGGTGGCCGTCCTGCTGGTGTGCAAGGGCGTGCTGGAGGGGTGGTGGGGGCAGCGCCAGCCCCCTGAGACGCCGGAGTGGGTCAGCTGGGAGCCCCTTGCCCTCAACCCCTACTCCCGGCCAGGCACCCCCCTGGAGCAGGTCAACGGAATTGTGGTGCACTATGTGGGCAACCCGGGCACCACGGCGGCGCAGAACCGCAGCTATTTCGCCAGCCTTGCGGAGACGGGAGAGACCTACGCCAGCAGCCACTTCCTTATCGGACTGGAGGGGGAGATCCTCCAGTGCGTCCCCCTGGACGAGGTGGCCTACTGCTCCAACCAGCGCAATGAGGACACTCTGTCCATCGAGTGCTGCCATCCGGACGGGACGGGGGAGTTTACCCAGGCCACCTACGACTCCCTGGTGAAGCTGTGCGCCTGGCTGGCGGATTACTACCGGCTGGACACCGATCAGATCATCCGCCACTACGACGTGACGGGAAAGGCCTGCCCCCTTTACTTTGTGGATCACCCGGAGGCCTGGGCGGCCTTCCTGGAGGACGTGGAGCAGGCGCCGGTTACTGGGAAAGACGGCTCATAGGGCGGTAGACGGTAAAGTACATGGTAAAAATGGTGATAAGCCCCGCCACCACATTGGAGATGGCCTCGGAGAGAAATACCCCGTCAACCCCCAGGCCCACCGCCGGAAGCAGAAGAGTCAGGGGGGCCACCACCACCACCTTGCGCAGCAGGGAGAAGAAGATGGCCTGCCTGGAGCGGCCCAGGCCGACATAGATGGACTGGCCTACAAACTGGAAGGACAGGACGAAGAAGGTGGAAAAGTACAGCCGGAAGGCGGGGATGCCTGCGGCGATCAGATCGGGCTCATCATTGAAAATGCGGATGAGCGCCTCGGGCAGCAGCATGGTGATCAGCCATGCCGCCATGGCATAGGTCACGGTGACTGCCGTGGTAAAGCGAATCCCCGCCTGCACCCGCTTGAACTTTTTGGCCCCGTAGTTGTAGCCCAGCACCGGCTGACAGCCGTTGGTGATGCCGGTGATGGGCATGGAGATGACCTCCCGCACGGAGTTGATCACCGTCATAACCCCCACGAACAGATCCCCGCCGTAGCGCTGCAGGCTGGCGTTGCACAACACCTGCACCAGGCTGTTGGTGGCGTTGCCGATAAACCCGGACAGACCCAGGGCCAGAATTTGCCGCACTCTGGACGCCTTCAGGCGGAAACAGGCCGGGCGCAGCCGCAGCAGCCCGCGCCCACGGGTGAGAAACTGCAGCACCCACACCGCAGAGCAGCCCTGGGCAATCACGGTAGCCAGGGCGGCCCCCTTTACCCCCAGGTGCAGGGCAAAGATGAAGATGGGGTCCAGCACAAGATTGACCGCCGCCCCTACAGCCACGGTTACCATACCCATGCGGCCAAAGCCCTGGGCGTTGATAAAGGGATTCATCCCCAGGCTGATCATAACGAATACCGTGCCCAGGATGTAGATGCTCAGATAGTCGCAGGCATAGGGAAATGTGGCCTGACTGGCGCCGAAGAGAAAGAGGATGGGCCGCCGGAGGAGCAGGCAGAGCGCGGTGAGACCGGCGCCGGTCAGCAGGAGCAGCACAAAGCTGTTGCCCATAATCTGCTCCGCCTCCTCCAAGTCGCCCCGGCCCCGGCAGATGGAGCACAGGGGCGCGCCCCCCATGCCGCACAGGTTGGCGCAGGCGATAAGGATGGAGATGATGGGCAGGCACAGGCCCAGCCCGGTCAAAGCCAGGTGGCCGGGCAGACGGCCCAGGTACATCCGGTCCACCAGGTTGTAGAGGATGTTAATCACCTGTGCCACAGTCATGGGCAGCGCCATGCTGAGAATATTCCGGGATACGCTCCCCTGGGAGAAATCGTTTTTCTGTTCAGACATACAACTCCCCCTCGCAGACGGCCTTTTTTTGAATATAGCACCGCCGCTCGGGGGAGTCCAATGCCTATTTGTTATGGGGAAATATAGCAGAAAAGCTATATTGCCTGAAATGACTGGAGAAAGAGGGCAATTAGTTGGGGATATATTCTCGGATACGCAGGGTGACCCCCAGATCCCGGGCGATCTGCCGGCAGCGGTCCATGTCCTGGGGGGAGAGATCCTTGTCCACAATGGTGAGCACCACCGTGGGGACATACTCCTTGGCCTTGAGGACAAAGTCCAGCATGGCGTGCCAGGCCTGTACCCCCGCCCTGGGGTGGGTGACCGTCAGATAGCGCTCCGGGTCAGGGGCGTTGAGGGAGACCGAGAGCTTGTCAATCCGCCCCTGGAGGCCCGGGGTCACATCCCGGCCCAGGATCAGGTTGGCGTGGCCGTTGGTGTTGATGCGCACCGGGGGGAGCTTGGGCACTTTGGCCTTGAGCTGATCCACCAGCCACAGGATGTCGTCCGTGCGGAACATGGGTTCCCCAAAGCCGCAGAACACCAGCTCCCGGTAGGAGGGAAGGTCGCGGCTGAGCAGGTTGTCCAGGGCCTCCTGGCGGGAGGGCTCGTGCTCCAGCCACAGATCGTCGGCATAGATGCTGCCCGTGTGGCCGTTGTGCCGCAGGCAGAACACGCAGTTGCAGTCGCAGCGGTTGGTGAGGTTGACGTACAGCCCGCCCTCGTACTCGTAGGAAATGGTCATCATGGCGTTATTCCTCCTCAATGCCGAAAAATCGTCTGCCGTTTTCCAGGGTGGCCCGGAGCACCTGTTCGGCGGTGAGCTGCTTGAGCTGGGCCACCGTCTCGGCCATGATGGGGATCATGGACGAGTCGCACCGCTGGCCCCGGTAGGGCTCGGGGGCCATGTAGGGGGCGTCGGTCTCCAGCATCAGGGACTCCAGGGGCAGCCAGCGGAGGATCTCCGGGGCCCGCCTGGCGTTGCGGAAGGTGATGTTGCCTGTGAAGGAGATCATCCAGCCCAGGTTGAGCAGCACCCTGGCGTCCTCCAGGCTGCCCGCATAGCAGTGGAACACCCCCCGCACATCCGGGTGGGCACGCACGATGTCCAGGCAGTCCCGGTGGGCGTCCCGGTCGTGGACGATGGGGGGCAGGCCCAGCTGGCCGGCCAGGGAGAGCTGGGCGTCGAAGAAGTCCCGGGAGCGGGCCCGCTCCTCAGGAGACTTGACCCAGTAGTAGTCCAGGCCGATCTCCCCCAGGGCCACCACCTTGGGGTGGGCGCACAGGGCGGCCACCTGATCCAGGTCGGCCAGGCAGGCCCCCTCCAGGTTTTCCGGGTGGAGGCCGGCGGCGGCGTAGAGGTAGCCGTACCGCTCCGCCAGGGCCACGCTGGAGCGGGAGGTGGCCAGATCGCAGCCGGGGCACACCACCAGCGCCACGCCCTTATCCGGCAGGGCGGAGAGCAGGGCATCCCGGTCGGGGTCAAAGGCGTCGTCGTAGTAGTGGGCGTGGGTGTCAAAAATCATGGCAAAGACCTCGGCAAAATCAAATGTTCTCTGCCTGTATGATACAACGACTTCCCCCGCTTTGCAAGCGGCGGGGGGAAAATGTTGGCCCGGCCCAACTTCCGGCACACTTGACGGCCGGAGAGAGATATGGTATGATAGCCGGGCAATACGGGAATGGAGTTCTCCCGGGGCGCTGGGCCCGAACCGCCTTGACGGCTGATGACTTCTGCATTTTATGGCAGGGGCATCGGCTTTTTTTGTGCCCTGTGCCGGAGAGAGGGAATTTTTATGCTGACCAGTCTTGCCTATGTGCTCCTGCTGGAAATGGCCCTGGGAGCCCTGGCCCGGAAGCTGCGCCTGCCCCCGCTGCGCTGGTGGGGATGCTGCTGGCGGGGATTGTGCTGGGGCCGTGGGCCCTGGATCTCCTGTCCCCGGCGCTGCTGGACATCTCCGCCGAACTGCGGCAGCTGGCGCTGGTGATTATTCTCACCCGGGCGGGTCTGTCCCTGGAGCTGGAGGATCTCAAGCGGGCGGGGCGGCCCGCCGTGCTGCTGTGCTTTCTCCCCGCCGCCCTGGAGGTGGCGGGCATGGTGGTGCTGGCCCCGCCTCTGCTGGGGGTGAGCCGGCTGGAGGCGGCCATTATGGGCGCGGTGGTGGGGGCGGTGTCCCCGGCGGTGATTGTGCCCCGGATGCTCCGGTGTATGGAGGAGGGGTACGGGGTAAAAAAGGGCATTCCCCAGATGATTCTGGCAGGGGCCTCGGTGGACGACGTGTTTGTCATCGTGCTCTTCACCTGCTTTACCGGCATGGCCGGAGGGGAGGGCTTTTCCGCCTGGGCCCTTGCGGGGGTGCCGGTGTCCATTGTGCTGGGTGGGGCGGCAGGCCTGGGGCTGGGCTTTCTCCTGGCCTGGCTGTTTGCCCGGTTTCACATGCGGGACTCGGCCAAGGTGGTTATCCTGCTGGGCCTGGCCTTTCTGCTGGTGGCTCTGGAGGACGCCCTGGAGGGGACGGTGCCCTTCTCCGGTCTGCTGGCGGTGCTGGGGGCCGGGCTGGGTCTGCGCCGCTGGCGGGCGCAGGTGGCGGGGCGGCTCACCGCCAAGTTCGGCAAGCTGTGGGTGGGCGCCGAGGTGATGCTCTTCGTCCTGGTGGGGGCCCTGATCATCGACGGGGTGTACCGGCGGCTGCTTACCCGGGAGAAGTAGAAAAAAGGACAGACGCAGCGCGTCTGTCCTTTTTGTTTGAACTATGGCCGGGGGCGCTCAGCACAGCTTGGCCCCGGCGGGGATGGCGTCGTCCACCATGATGAGGTGGAGCTTTTCCTCCCCCTGCTCGTGGTGCACGGCGGAGATGAGCATGCCGCAGGAGTCCAGCCCCATCATCTTCCGGGGGGGCAGGTTAACGATGGCCACCAGAGTCTTGCCCACCAGCTCCTCCGCCTTGTAGTACATGGCGATGCCCGAGAGGATCTGCCGGTCGGTGCCCGAGCCGTCGTCCAGGGTGAAGCGCAGCAGCTTTTTGCTCTTGGGCACCGGCTCACAGGCCTTTACCTTCACCACCCGGAAGTCGCTCTTGCAGAAGGTGTCGAAATCCACGTTCTCCTCCACCCAGGGCTCCAGCTCCACGGCGGGGCCGGCGTCTGCCCCGGCGGCGTCCGCCTGGGCCTGCTCCAGCTGCTCCAGGGCCTTGTCCAGATCCACCCGGGGGAAGAGGTTTTCCCCCTTGGAGACCGCCGTGGTGGGGGGCAGGGAGCCCCAGACGCCGGCGCTCTCCCAGGTGCGGCAGCCGGATCCGGCGCCGATCTGGTCAAACAGCTTGTCCATGGACGCGGGCATAAAAGGGGTGAGGAGCACGCCGCAGATGCGGGTTGCCTCCAGCAGGTTGTACATCACGTGGGCCAGGCGCGGGCCGTTGGCCTGCATGTCCTTGGCCAGCACCCAGGGGGTGTTCTCGTCAATATACTTGTTGGCCCGCTGGATGACCTTGAACACCTCGTCCAGGGCCTTGTGGGGGGCGAAGGACTCCATGCACCCCTCGTAGGCCCCCCGCAGCCCGGCGGCGGCCACCACCAGCTGGGCGTCAAAGAGCACCGGGTCGGCGGGGTCGGCCGCCTGGAGGGAGATCTGCTGCCCCTGGGCGGCCATCTGGGCCAGAGCCAGCTCGTCGGCCACGGGGCCGCAGCCCTGGGGCAGGGCGCCGCCGAAGTACTTGCCCACCATGGCGGTGGTGCGGCTGACCAGGTTGCCCAGATCGTTGGCCAGGTCGGTGTTGATGGTCTGGATGAGCAGCTCGTTGGAGAAGTTGCCGTCCGAGCCGAAGGGGAAGGTGCGCATGAGGAAGAAGCGCAGAGCGTCCACCCCGAACTGCTCGGCCAGGATATAGGGGTCCACCACGTTGCCCTTGGACTTGGACATCTTGCCGCCGTCCAGCAGCAGCCAGCCGTGGCCGAACACGTGCTTGGGCAGGGGCATCTCCATGCTCATGAGCATGGCCGGCCAGATGATGGAGTGGAAGCGGACAATCTCCTTGCCTACAAAGTGCACGTCGGCGGGCCAATATTTGGCATAGTCATCGTACCTGTCGTTGAGGAAGCCCAGGGCGGTGGTGTAGTTGAACAGGGCGTCCACCCACACATAGACCACGTGGCCCGGATCAAAGTCCACCGGGATGCCCCAGGTGAAGCTGGTGCGGGAGACGCACAGATCCTCCAGGCCGGGCTTGATGAAGTTGTTGACCATCTCGTTGACCCGGGAGCGGGGCTGGAGGAAGTCGGTGTTCTCCAGCAGGTCCTGCACCCGGTCGGCGTACTTGGACAGGCGGAAGAAGTAGGCCTCCTCCTCAGCGTCCTGCACCTCGCGGCCGCAGTCGGGGCACTTGCCGTCCACCAGCTGGCTCTCGGTCCAGAAGGACTCGCAGGGCTTGCAGTACTTGCCCTTGTAGGTGCCCTTGTAGATGTCCCCCTTCTCGTACATCTTCTTGAAGATCTGCTGCACGGAGGCCATGTGGTAGTCGTCAGTGGTGCGGATGAAGCGGTCGTTGGAGATGTTCATCAGCTTCCACAGGTCCTTGACCCCCCGGGGGCCCTCCACGATATTGTCCACAAAGGCCTTGGGAGACACGCCGGCCTCCTTGGCCTTGTCCTCAATCTTCTGCCCGTGCTCGTCGGTGCCGGTGAGGAACATCACGTCGCAGCCCTTCAGGCGCTTGTAGCGGGCCATGGCGTCAGTGGCCACGGTGCAGTAGGTGTGGCCGATGTGCAGCTTGTCCGAGGGGTAGTAGATGGGGGTGGTGATATAGAATTTCTCACGGTTCATGGGTGGTTCCCTCCGTTTCCTCTTCTTCTTTTTCCGGGGCGGGCTGCCAGGGCAGCCGTCCCTGCCGGAGCAGGGAGGCGTTGCGCAGCAGGGTGGCCGTGCTGGCCATCAGATACAGGATAGAAAACCCGTAGAGCAGGTTGTAGGCCAGATCGTGGTCGTCCGCCAGGGTGACGATGGAGAAGTAGATCCCCAGCAGGGAGAACAGGCAGGCCGGGTAGGGACGCCCCCGGGTAAAGGAGAAGCCGGCGGTGAAGTAGATCCCCAGCAGCACGGCAATGATGGCGAAGAGCTCGTAGATATAGTCCAGCTGCACCGGATCCCCCGCACGCACCTGGTAGGCGGTGATAAGCCACACGCAGCAGGTGTAGGCAGGCATGAGCAAGGCGAAGCTGTACCGGCCCCTGCCCGCCCCCCGGAAGTTGTTTTTGGCGGTGAAGAGCACGCAGAAGAAGCTGATGAAGCACATCACCGCCAGGATCAGCCGGGTAAAGGAGGCCCGCTGGGGCCCCAGCACGCTGAGCACGTTGAGCACCGCCGCCCCCAGCAGCAGAAAGCCGGAGAGCACCATCACCCCCACGTAGAGGGTGCTGCCCCGGGCGGTGAAGGCCTGGTCATATCCGCCGGGGAATGGGAGATACTTGCCCCGGCACAGCAGGAGAAAGACCACGGCCATGGCCGCGGAGAACAAAATCAGCGCCCAGGTGGCGGGCATGCCGGGGATGGGCAGACCGGTGTCCGGCTCGAAGGCGGTGTTCAGCCCCCATATCCGCAGGGCGCAGCCCACGCCGCCCCCTGCCGCCGCCAGGACGGGAAGCAGGATTTCTTTGCGCATGGATTCAGGTTCCTTTCCCAATTGAGACTGCAAATGCGAGGTTCATACCAGAAAAATATACCACATTTCCCTGTCCGGCGCAAGCTGCCGGGCGGGCCAGGGCCGCTTACTGCCCGCCCGCGCCGCTCTCCAGGTACTCGTCGTAGGTCATCTTCCGGTCAATGAGCTTGCCCTCGGGGGTGAAGTCGAAGATCCGGTTGCACACCGTCTGCACCAGCTGGTGGTCGTGACAGGCCACCAGCACGTTGCACTTCACCGCCTCCAGGCCATTGTTCAGCGCGGCAATGGACTCCAGATCCAGGTGGTTGGTGGGCTGATCCAGCAGCAGCACGTTGGCCCCAGAGAGCATCATCCTGGAGAGCATGCACCGCACCTTCTCCCCGCCGGAGAGCACCTTGACGGGCTTATATACCTCGTCCCCCGAGAAGAGCATCCGGCCCAGGAAACCCCGGAGATAGGCCTCGTGGGGGTCGGAGGAGTACTGACGCAGCCACTCCACCAGGTTGTCGTCACAGTCCTTGAAGAAGGCGGTGTTGTCCTTGGGGAAGTAGGAGAAGGTGGCCGTCTGGCCCCACTTGACGGTGCCCTCGTCGGGCTCCATCTCCCCGGTGAGGATCTTGAACAGGGCGGTCTGGGCGTTCTCGTTGTCCCCCACGAAGGCGATCTTGTCCCCGTGGCCCACGATGAAGCTCACCTTGTCCAGCA
>CALWWS010000085.1 GCA_944385305.1 uncultured Oscillospiraceae bacterium
TTTGGCCAAATCCGCTTTAATCAGACTCTCAAGCAGCTTCCCATCTCGGAGAAGGTACTGGCTCAGCAGCTGCGGGAGCTGATAAGGGATGGGCTGATTCGCCGGATTTCCTACGACACCATTCCACCCAGGGTGGAGTATGTGCTCACCCGCAGCGGAGAAAAGCTTATCCCCGCCCTGGACATTTTGTATATCTGGAGCATTCGGGAGATGGATGCCAGAGAGATCCCCATTGACGCGGACAACTTCGCGGTGCACCGCTCGGAGAAGTACGTGGACGCCCTGGGGGACATTATGGAGGCCAACCATTTCTGGCCGGATCGTGGAACACCAGCGCAGCGGAAAACGCCGGGAGGAGCCGTAAAAGCGCCATTCAGCGGCAAAAAAGCCGCCGCCCGTAAGGGCGGCGGCTTTTTCATTTTGGTTACTGCTGGCGGAAGCGGCTGAGGAACTCCTGGGTGCGCTGCTCCCGCGGGTTTTGGAAGATCTGGGCGGGAGGCCCGGCCTCGCAGATCACCCCGTCGGACATGAACACCACACTGCTGCTCACATCCCGGGCGAAGGCCATCTCGTGGGTGACCACGATCATGGTCATCCCCTCCTGGGCCAGATCCCGCATGACGGAGAGCACCTCGCCCACCATCTCGGGGTCCAGGGCGGAGGTGGGCTCGTCAAAGAGGAGCACCTCCGGATCCATGGCCAGGGCGCGGGCAATGGCCACCCGCTGCTTCTGGCCGCCGGAGAGCTGCTTGGGCTTGGCGTTGATATAGGGGGCCATGCCCACCTTCTCCAGATACTTCATGGCGTTGTCCCGGGCCTGCTCAGGGCTGCGTTTGAGCACCTTGGTCTGGCCCACCATGCAGTTTTTCAGCACCTTCATATTCTCAAAGAGGTTGAAGGACTGGAAGACCATACCCACCTTGGCCCGGTAGGAGGTAACATTTACTCCCCGTTCCATAATGTTTTTGCCATGGTAGACAATTTCGCCGCCGGAGGGCGTCTCCAGCAGATTGATACAGCGCAGCAGGGTGGACTTGCCCGAGCCGGAGGGGCCGATGACGCATGTCACGTCCCCCTTGGACACGGTGAAGTCGATGTCCCGCAGCACCTCGTTGTTTCCAAAGGATTTGGACAGGTGGTTGACCTGTAAAATCATCTCGCCCATCTCAGCGATCCCCCCTGTTGCGGCCGTACTTCAGCTCCTGGGATACCCGCTCCTGGTGCTCCTTGCTGTGCTCGTCAAAGGGCGTGCCCTTGGAGGGGTGGGAGTAGGTGCCCGCGCTCATGGTCAGGGTGTCCCCCGCGGCCAGCTCAAAGTTGGCCGGGCCGTCCATATGCTTTTCAATCTTGCGCAGAATGAAGGAGGCCACCAGGGTCATGATGAGGTAGCCCACCATCTCAATGGCGGCGGAGGGGAAGTACATGTTGTTCACGCCGGTGATGTACCGGTGGGAGGCGAAGAACTCGGTGAAGCCGATGATGAACATCACCGAGGTGTCCTTCACGTTGATGATGAAGTTGTTGCCGATCTGGGGCATGATGTTGCGCAGGGCCTGGGGCAGGATAATGCTGGTCATGGTCTGCACATGGTTCATGCCGATGGCCTTGGCGCCCTCCGTCTGCCCCACAGGGATGGAGATGATGCCGCCCCGCACCGACTCAGCCATATAGGCGCCGGTGTTAATGGAGACGATGATGATGGAGGCAATCCACATGCCCGAGTAGCCGGAAAACTGTACGCCGCCGTCGGTAAAGTAGGGCAGGCCGTAGAAGATAAACACCGCCTGGAGCATCATGGGGGTGCCCCGGAATACCTCCACGTAGATGCGCACGATAACCCGCACCAGCTTGAGGATAAAACGCTTGGGAAGGGGGTCGTGCTTGGCATAGGGGATGGTGTTCAGGATGCCGCACACCAGGCCGATGACGCAGCCGATGGCGGTGGCCACCAGGGCCAGAATCAGGGTATTTTTAATGCCGTCCAGGTAGCGGGGGTAGTAGTTCTCCCACAGCAGGGCCATGTCCTGACCCAGCTTGACCAGCTTGTCCATGGAGAAGCAGGCTCCTTTCTGTGCGTTTTAGACCTCGGGCTGGATGGAGATGGCCTCCTCCATCAGGGCGTTGAAGTCGTCCACGGTCATGGTGGAGAGCACGCTGTTCATGGCGTCCAGCAGCTGGGTGTTGCCCTTGACCACGGACATGCCGATGTTCACATTCTCAGCCCGCTCCTCCTCGGTGGCAAACTGGAAGTCGCCCTCAGTGCCGGAGAAGTCCAGAATCACCAGATCGGAGTTCTTGGCCACGGCGCCCTGAGCGGTGGGCATATCGGTGCAGATGAAGTCCACCATGCCGCTCTCCAGGCTCATGATCATGGCGGGGGCGGTGTCGGCGGGGGACTGGATCTGGGCGTCGGGGATCTGGGGCAGGCAGGTGTCATACCAGATGGTGCCGGACTGGGCGGTGCAGCTGCCGCCGGAGAGCTCAGCAATGGAGGTGGCGGAGGCGTACTCGCTGTCGGCGGTGGTGACGCACACGATGGTGGCGTAGTAGTAGGGGCCCGCCATGTCCACCTCAGCCATGCGGGTGGCGGTCATGGACTGGCCGGCGATGGCCGCGTCAATGGTGCCGCTCTGCAGGGAGGGAGTGAGAGAATCCCAGGCGCTGGAGACAACCTCCAGTTCCCAGCCGTTGGCCTCGCAGATCTTCTTGGCGATCATCACATCGTAGCCGTTGGCGTAGGAGCCGGGCACGTTGGAGATGGGCACCGCGCCGTTGGAGTCGTCCATCTGCATCCAGTTGTAGGGGGCGTAGGCGCACTCCATGCCCACGGTGAGCACCCCGTCCTCCACGCCGGAGGCCACGGCGGCGCTGCCGGTCTCGGAGGGGGCGGGAGAGCTGACGGGGGTGGTGTTGGCGGGGGTGTTGGCGGCGCCCTCAT
Source organism: uncultured Oscillospiraceae bacterium (assembly GCA_944385305.1). Taxonomy (GTDB): domain Bacteria; phylum Bacillota; class Clostridia; order Oscillospirales; family Oscillospiraceae; genus CALWWS01. The sequence goes on from CALWWS010000085.1 coordinate 2,939, forward strand.
CGCTGCTGTTGCCGCAGGCGGCCAGGGACAGGCCCATGCCCAGGGCAAGGGCCAGCGCAAGAATTCTTTTCTTCATGGTGATCGTTCCTCTTTCCTTTCATTTGTAAAAAAGAATTGCCATGCCGCTCCGGCGGAGGAGCGTTCATGGCAACAGCGCGGGCAGCCCGCAGCGGGATACCATGATAGTGCTCCACCGTTGGTGACAGTCCGGCGGATATTCTCCGCCGGCCCAGAAGAAGCGCCCCAGACAAAGCGCCCTCCTTCGGCGGCTTCCCCTTTCCGACGGGACAGGTGTCTGCCTGTGTCCCGGCCTACTGATGGTCGCCGCGCCTCTATCATGACGATTCAATTTGCACTATCCTATCACGCACCGGGGTGAGTGTCAAGTGCCGCAGGGGGAGATTGTGCACAATTGGGGCAAAAGGTCGGAAAAAATCCGGCCTTTTGCCCCAGTGTGTCAAAAAAGTGGGAGAAAGCGCTCTGCCCGGCGTTAGTTCACCCGGTACTTCTTCTGCTTGATGTAGGAGCAGTGGAGCAGGCTGTGGGCCTTGTGTCCGCCGGGCTCGCCCAGATACTCCTGGTAAATGGCGTTGACCATGGGATTTTGATGGCTGCGGCGCAGGGTCATACCCTCGTCCTGCTTGTACAGGGCGGCGGCCCGCAGGGCCTTGATGTCGGTAAAGTTGCGCACGTCGGCGTGCTGGAGGGGCTGGCCGCCTCCGTTGATGCACCCGCCGGGGCAGGCCATAAACTCGATGAAATCGTACTGCATCGTGCCGCTGCGCACCCCGTCCAGCACCAGCTTCACGTTATGCAGCCCCGAGGCCACGCACACCCGCACGGTTTTGCCCGGCAGGTCATAGCTGGCTTCCTTCACACCATCCATGCCCCGCACCTCGTGGTACTCCAGCGGGGCCATCTCCGCTCCCACAACTTTTTCCACCACCGTGCGCAGAGCGGCCTCCATTACGCCGCCGGTGGCGCCGAAGATCACCGCCGCGCCGGTGGAGACGCCCAGCATCTCGTCAAACTCCCCGTCGGGCAGGTGGTCGAAGAGCAGACCCGCCTGGGTGATCATGCGCCCCAGCTCCCGGGTGGTGAGGGACACGTCCACCGGCATGCAGCCGTTGGGCAGGCGCTGCTCCTCCCGGAGCACCTCGTACTTCTTGGCGGTGCAGGGCATGATGGACACCACAAAGATGTCCTGGGGCTCAATGCCCATCTTCTCGGCGTAGTAGGTCTTCACCAGACTGCCGAACATCTGCTGGGGGGACTTGCAGCTGGAGACATTGTGGATCATGTCGGGGGCGTGCTGCTCCATGTACCGGATCCAGCCGGGGGAGCAGGAGGTGATGAGGGGCAGGGTGCCGCCGTTCTGGAGCCGATCCAGAAACTCGGTGCCCTCCTCCAGAATGGTGAAGTCGGCGGCGTTGTCCACGTCGAACACCTTGTCAAAGCCCAGGCGGCGCAGGGCGGTGACCATCTTGCCCTCCACGTTGGTGCCGATGGGCATGCCGAAGCACTCCCCCAGGGTGACCCGGACGGAGGGGGCGGGGCCCACCACCACGTGCTTGGTGGGGTCGGCCAGGGCGGCGAGCACCTTGCCGGTGTCGTCCTTCTCGCTCAGGGCGCCGGTGGGGCAGGCCACAATGCACTGGCCGCAGGAGACGCAGTCCACCTCCGCAAGATCCCGGTCAAAGGCGCAGCCGATGTGGGTGTCGAAGCCCCGGTCGTTGGGGCCGATGACCCCCACCTCCTGGGTCTGGCGGCACACGGCGGTGCACCGGCGGCAGAGCACGCACTTGGAGTTGTCCCGCACCAGGTGGGGGGCGGAGTCCTCGATGCGGGGCAGCAGGTCGTCCCCCCCGGCGTAGCGCACCGCGTCAATGCCCAGGTCGCTGGCCAGCTGGCGCAGCTCGCAGTGGCTGTTGCGGGAGCAGGTGAGGCAGTCCATCCGGTGGTTGGACAGGATGAGCTCCAGGGTGAGCCGGCGGGACTTACGTACCTTTTCAGTGTTGGTGTACACCTCCATGCCCTCGCTCACCGGGTACACGCAGGAGGCCACCAGGCTCTTGGCCCCCTTGACCTCCACCACGCAAATGCGGCAGGCGCCGATCTCGTTGACTCCCTTGAGATAGCACAGGGAGGGAATGTTGAAGCCCGCGGAGCGGGCGGCCTCCAGAACCGTGGTGCCGGCGGGGACGGTGACGGGAATATCGTTGATGCGCAGGGTTACCATCTTCTGTTCCATTTCCGTCTCCTCCCTCACTGCTTGTAGATGGCGTCAAACCGGCAGTGATCCATACAGGCGCCGCATTTGATGCACTTGGACTGGTTGATGATATGGGGGGCGCGCACCGCGCCGGAGATGGCGCCGGTGGGGCAGCCCCGGGCGCAGCGGGTGCAGCCCTTGCATTTGCTGGGATCCACAATGTACTGAATCAGGGCCTTGCACACCCCGGCGGGACAGCGCTTTTCGTACACGTGGGCCTCGTACTCCTCCCGGAAGTGGCGCAGGGTGGAGAGCACCGGGTTGGGCGCGGTCTGGCCCAGGCCGCACAGGGCGCTGGCCTTGATGTGGTTGCACAGCTCCTCGATGGTGTCCAGATCCTCCGGCTCGCCGTTGCCCTCGGTGATCTTGGTGAGCAGCTCCAGCAGACGCTTGGTGCCGATGCGGCAGGGGGAGCACTTGCCGCAGCTCTCGTCCACCACAAACTCCAGGAAGAACTTGGCGATGTCCACCATGCAGTTGTCCTCATCCATGACGATGAGGCCGCCCGAGCCCATCATAGAGCCGATGGCGCCCAGAGACTCGTAGTCGATGGGGGTGTCGATAAGGGAGGCGGGGATGCAGCCGCCGGAGGGGCCGCCGGTCTGGGCGGCCTTAAACTTCTTGCCGCCGGGCACGCCGCCGCCGATGTCCTCCACCACAGTGCGCAGGGTGGTGCCCATGGGGATCTCCACAAGGCCGGTGTTGGTGATCTTGCCCCCCAGGGCAAAGACCTTGGTGCCCTTGGACTTCTCAGTGCCTACGCTGGCAAAGGCCTCAGGGCCGTTGTTGAGAATCCAGGTGATGTTGGCGTAGGTCTCCACATTATTGAGCAGGGTGGGCCGCTGCCCCAGGCCTTTGTTGGGGGGGAAGGGGGGGCGGGTGCGGGGCTCGCCCCGGTGGCCCTCGATGGAGGTGAGCAGGGCGGTCTCCTCGCCGCAGACGAAGGCTCCCGCGCCCAGGCGCAGCTCCAGATCAAAGCTAAAGCCGGACTCAAAGATATTCTCCCCCAGCAGGCCGTACTCCTTAGCCTGGGCAATGGCGTGGTTGAGCCGCTGCACCGCGATGGGGTACTCGGCCCGGACGTAGATGTAGCCCTGGTGAGAGCCCACCGCATAGCCTGCGATGGTCATGGCCTCAATGACGCTGAAGGGGTCGCCCTCCAGCACCGAGCGGTCCATAAAGGCGCCGGGGTCGCCCTCGTCGGCGTTGCAGCAGACGTACTTAATCCCATCCTCGCTCACCGCGTCGTGGGTGAATTGCCACTTCATGCCGGTGGAGAAGCCGGCGCCGCCCCGGCCCCGCAGGCCGCTGGCCTTAATGTCGTTGATGACCTTCTGGGGAGGCACCTGCTCGGTGAGAATGCGGCCCAGGGCGGAATAGCCGTCCACGGCAATGTACTCCTCGATGTTCTCCGGGTTAATGACACCGCAGTTGCGCAGGGCGATGCGGCGTTGGTGCTTGTAGAAATTGGTGTCCGACAGGGAGGCGGCGGGAGCGGCGTCCACCTCGCCCCGGTGGAGCAGGCGCTTAACAATACGGCCCTTCACAATGTGCTCGGAGACAATCTCCTCCACGTCGTCGGGGGTGACGTGGACATAGCAGGCCCCCTCGGGGTAGACGGTGACGATGGGCCCCAGGGCACACAGGCCGAAGCAGCCCGTCTTGATGACCTTGGCCTCGTTTTCCATACCCTGGAGGGAGAGCTGCTCTTCAAACTCCGCAATAATCTTGGGGCTGTCCGAGGAGGAGCAGCCGGTACCGGTACACACCAGAATGTGGGAACGAATCAACGCACTCTCCTCCTTCCCTATTCTGCCGCGCCGATGGTGTAGTCGGAGACCACACGGCCGTTGACCAGGTGCTCGCTGACCACGGTGGGCACCTTGTCCGGCGTCATCTTCACGTAGGTGACCTTCTCCTGGCCGGGCACGTAGACCTCCACAATGGGCTCCAGTCGGCACACACCGATGCACCCGGTCTGGGTGACAGCCACATTTTTCAGCTCCCGCTTCTCAATTTCCTCCAAAAAGGCGGTCAGTACAGGGCGGGCGCCCGCAGCAATGCCGCAGGTGGCCATGCCGACTACCACGCGGATGTGGTCGCCCTCGGTGTCCCGCAGGTTCATCTGCTGCTGCATCCGATCCCGAATCGCCTTCAAATCTGCAAGGCTTTTCACAAGTTCATCCCCTTTTGTCCATTTAAAATAGTTTCCTGTTCCTGAAGATACTCCCGAATCCAGAGGGTCACCTCGGGAAGCGCCAGGGAGATCCCGTCTCCCAGCTGGGCGCGAACCTGGGCGGTGTCAAAGAAGAAAAGCTGCCCATTCAACCGGTGGGTGTACCGCAGTTCAATCTCAGGCGAGCCCTGGAGGACCAGGGAGATGGTCTCTCCCATATCGCCCACGGGAGGGCAGTCAATGTGATTGGAATGAAACCGGGCAGTTAGAGTGGTGCCTGCTCCCAGGGCGCTTTCAAGATGTACCCACCCTCCTGTCTGCTCCGCTGCCATACGCAGCAGAGGAATGCCAAGCCCCATCTTTCGGGTGGTGCGGGTAGTGGTAAAGGGATCGCTGACCCGCGCCAGAAGCTCCGGTGACATGCCCCGGCCGTTATCTGCAACAGTGAAGGTTATCTCATCCCCCGCCTCATCCAGTGTGATCTGAAGCCGGGAGGCCTCCGCCGCCAGCGAATTCTGGATGATATCCAGGGCGTGGAGTGCGATCTCTTTCATTTGTACATATCCAGAATGGGGCCCACCTGGTCGGGAGTCAGCCGCCCGTAGACGTCATTGTTAATCATCATCACCGGCGCCAGGCCGCAGGCCCCCACGCAGCGGCAGGAGTCCAGGGAGAACTTGCCGTCCGGTGTGATGGAGCCGGGGGCGATGCCCAGCTTCTGCTCCACCGCGTTGAGAATGGCGGCCGCCCCCTTGACGTAGCAGGCCGTGCCCAGACACACGGAGATCTGGTATTTCCCCTTGGGATTCATGGTGAACTGGGCGTAGAAGGAGGCCACCCCGTAGACCTCGGACAGGGGGATGTCCAGCCCCTCGGCCACCATGATCTGAACCTCTTCAGGCAGGTAGCCGTAGATCTCCTGGGCGGCTTGGAGCACCGGCATGGTGGCGCCGGGCTGGCCTTTATGAGCCTCAATCACCTGCGTCAGCCGTGCCTGCTGCTCGGGTGTCCCGCGGAAGGGGACAACGGTTTTGCAGTTTGGCATGTGTGAGTCCTTCCTTTCTTGAATAAACTGAAATGATAAGTTTAATTTTGGTATATTATAGCGCCTAAAAATAAAATGTAAAGACCTTCTAAAAACACAATTTTTAAACTATTTGGTTCAAAAATTAGCCCCTTTTCATTTCGAGGGTAGAAAAGACGCCGCACTCCTGCTGGCGGACATGGAAGGGATGGCGGCAGGCGAAAGTGCGGCGCATATGGAGAGCGTTTTCTTAAAAATTAGTCTAGCAGACGCAGGGAGGGGTGTAAAGAAAAAAGAGAAATATTTGTGAATAATTTAACAATTAGACAAAAAACCAAATGGTTTTTCTACCAAATGATGCACAGAAACCGGTACAAAGCAGCCCTTAATATCCGCCGATATGCCCAACTTTGTCTGCTGCGCTAGAAGGAGCAGGGGAAAAGATAAAAAGCCGCCCCCCGGAACGGATGCCGGGAGGCGGCGGTTGGGCGGGCGTGAATTCAAAAGCTGCGGCGGCGCAGGGCGTCCAGCACGCCCTGGGGGGTGGACTGGTCGGCCTCCAGGGCAAAGCGGGCGTCGGGGATCTGATGGAGATAGTGGGCGTCCGAGCCGGTGAGCAAGCCCACTCCGGCAAGATCAGGCTGCTGGGAGAAATGGGGTGGGGCGTTGCGGGAGAGCTCGGCCAGGGAGAAGCCAAGGTTGGGATCCCATATACCCAGCACGGACAAGAGGGAGAAGGAATCCCGGTCAATATGAGCCGGGTAGGCAAGCCCCCCGAACCGGGCAGCTAGAGTGCATGCCTCGTCAATCCCGATATCCGCAGCGGCGGCCAACAGCTTAGTCTCCTCTCCCAGCACCCTGTCCTCCGGGCCCATGTGGATCTGTCGGCCAAAGATCTCCGGGTTGTTGGGAATGGGGGGCAGGCGGTCCTGTACATAGCGGGAGAAGGGTTGGGCGGCCTGGGGAGTGGGGAAGAGGCAGATCACGTGGATCTCCTCCCGGGTGCACAGCTCCATGCCTGCCAGGGCAATGAGCCCCAGCTTTTGGGCGGCCTGACAGAAGGCGGGGCAGTTGTCTGAGGTGTTGTGGTCGGTGAGAGCCACCACATTGAGCCCGGCCAGAGCGCACATGCCCGCCAGGTTGGCGGGAGTCATCTCCTCATCTCCGCAGGGGGACAGACAGGAGTGCAGGTGCAGATCGTAAAAGAGCTTCATGGGGGGCCTCATGCCAGCAGGGCGCCCATGCGTCCTGCTGCGGTAAAGGTGCTCTCCGGGGTGCCCAGCAGGTTGACTCCCTTCTCCTGGGCCCGGGAGAGCAGGGTGGGGTCGGGCTGTACCCCCTCGGTGAGAATGACGCAGGCCACATCGGCCATCAGAGCCACGGCTGCCACATTCTGGTTGGACATAATGGTGAGCCACATGTCGCCGCTCTGGGCGCGGCCCATTACCCAGGAGAGCAGGTCGCCGGCATATCCGCCGGTTACCTGCCGCTGCGGGTCGGAGAGGGAAAAGACCGTAAGGGAGAGCGCGTCAATCAGCTGCTGTACAGTCATGGCGGTTCCTCCAAATCATTTTTGTGAGAAAACAGGGGCGAACCCAACCGGTTCGCCCCTGTTTAGTTATCGATCGCTGCTGACGGTGCCCTGCTGGCGGCGGAAGGGCGGGGGCAGATACTCGTCCGCGCCGCTGACTCCGGCCATGGTGCGCATACGCTCGCGCATCTTGAAGATGCAGTCGGCCTCGGAAGCCCGGCCCATCACCACATCCTCGGCAAAGGCATGGCAGGAGGGGGCGCCGCAGGAGCCGCACTGGAGACCGGGCAGATGGGACTCAAGTGCCTGGATGCGCAGATGCTTGGACATGGCCACCTCCCGGTCCTCGTCCAGCAACAGGGCGGGTAGGTACTGGGGCTGCTTATCCTGGAAAATAATATCCCGCTGGGCGCCCTGGAACAAAAAGCGGTTGCGGGAGACGGGCAGCCCGTGCATCAGGGTTTTCAGCCGCATTTTGGCGGCGTATGGGTTTTCCACATTGAAGCATCCGCCCACGCACCCCTGGGTACAGGCGGACAGCTCCAGAAAATCGGCCTCGGGCAGACGGCCGTCCTCAATCTCCTCCAGCATGCGGATGACATTTTCAATTCCGTCCACTGAGACGCACCGATCCCCCAGACGGGCAGCGCTCTCTCCTCCGCAGATGGCCCAGTTCAGGCCCAGAATGCCGGCGGAGGTCATGGGTTTAATTTCTGATTCCTCCAGCTGCTTCATGGGGGAGAGCAGGCGCAGGTAGATATCCCGGATGGCAAAGGCCCCATCCAGTACAGGGCGGGTGAGTCCTTCAGGACTGTGGGCGGCGGTGACCTTGGAGGAGCAGGGCACAATGGCAAACACCCCGATCTTCTCCGGGGGCAGACCGGTCTCCTCCGCTGCCTCCCGCCGGGCCAGAATGGCGGCCAGCTCCATGGGCAGAATGGTGCGGGCGGTATGTCCCAGCAGCTTGGGAAAGCGCAGGCAAATCAGGCGCAGCACGGTGGGACAGGAGATGGAGATGAGGGGGGTGAGCTTGGCCGGCCCCCCGGCGATGCGCTGGCGCTGAAAGTCGGAGAGCAGCTCACAGGCCCGGGCTACCTCCCATACCTTGTCAAAGCCAATCTTCAAAAGGGAGTTGAGCACGATGTCGATGCTGTCCAGGTTGTGAAACTGCCCGTAGAGGGCCGGCTCGGGCAGGGCCACCCGGTACTCAAACTCCTGCAGCTTGCCCAGGGAGTCGCCCACTGACTTGATGGCCTTGTGGGGACATACCCGGATGCAGTTGCCGCAGTCAATGCAACGGTTGGAGAGGATGGTGGCCTTGCGGGAACGAACACGGATAGCCTCGGTGGGACAGCACTTGATGCAGGAGGTGCAGCCCCGGCAGCGCTTGTACTCCAAAACCACAGAGTGCTTCGACATGGGGGCGGTTCACCTTCCTTCCTTGGCGTGGTGCTTACTGTGGAATCTTGATAATCACCGTGACGGTGGTGCCCTTGCCCACCGTGGTGTCGATGGTGAGATCGTCGGAATAGCGCTTCATATTGGGCAGGCCCATCCCCGCACCGAAGCCCAGCTCACGAGCGGTGGGACCGGCGGTGGAGAAGCCCTCCTGCATGGCCTTCTCCACGTCGGGGATACCGGGACCGCTGTCGATCATGCGGATGGTGATCTGGTTCATGTCCACCTCCACCTCCGCCTGGCCGCCGTCGGCGTGAATGACCATGTTGATCTCGCCCTCGTACATGCAGATAGAGGCCTTGCGGATAATATCCTGGGGCAGGCCCAGCTTTTTCAGGGTGAGCTTCATCTTGCTGGAGGCCTCGCCCGCCTCAATCAGGTCGCCGCCCTCCACAGGGTAAATCAGTTTAATTGTCTCCATCAAAATTAACCTCTCAATCCATTGGAATATAAGAGGCCGCAGGCCTCATACATGCGTTTGTCGGAGGACAGGAGCACGATATCCCGCGCTCTGGCCAGTTCTACAATCTCCGGGGTGGGGTGCTTACCCCGCACAAAGGTTACGCAGATGATGTCCGTCATGTCCGCTGTGCGGATCACCTGAGGGTTGACCAAACCGGTGAGAAGGACGGCCTGCTTTTTTACATAGGCCAGCACGTCGCTCATAAAATCGCTTCCGCAGGCGCTGGCGGCATCGCGGTCCAGCAAATCTTTCCCATAGATTACCGTTGCATCCAGTATTTTTGCAATTTCGCCAAGCCTCATAGGCCCTGTCCTCCTCTTTCTCAGGAGCAAAATTAAACTTCCCAGTAACACAAGCGTATTGTACCACAGAATCCTCCTGTGTGCAAAGGGTTCGTTCAAACATTCACAAAGTTTTTAAAGGGAACTATACAGTTTTCGGCAATCCTCGCATTGACACCGCCGCGCTATACGGGATATAATCAACTTTATCAAAATAAAGTGGGCGAAAGTGGGCCTATCCCCAACTTTTACACACAAATCTTTGGAGGAGGCTGTCTTTTATGGGAGATCAGCGGGTATATAATTTTTCTGCCGGTCCGTCCATGCTGCCGCTGGAGGTGCTGGAGCGGGCAGGAGCCGAGATTACCAATTACCAGGGCAGTGGTATGTCTGTCATGGAGATGAGCCACCGCTCTAAGGTGTTTCAGAAGATTTTTGACGATACCCGGGACAAGCTCTGCCGCGCTCTGTCTGTGCCCGAGGGGTACAAGGTGCTTTTCCTCCAGGGGGGCGCCTCCAGCCAGTTCTCTATGGTGCCTCTGAACCTTATTGGAAAGACCCGCCGGGCGGACTACGCCGTCACCGGTAACTTTGCCCAGATCGCCTATGAGGAGGCCAAGAAGTACGGCCAGATCAGCCTGGCCGCCTCCAGTGCGGACAGGAACCACACCTATATTCCCGGACAGGAGCAGCTCAAGCTGGATCCCCAGGCCTCCTATTTCTACTACTGCGCCAACAACACCATCTACGGTACTGAGTGGCAGTACATTCCCCAGACCGGGGATGTGCCTATTGTGTGCGATATGTCCTCCGACATTCTCTCCCGGCCGGTGGATGTGAGCCGCTACGGCATCATCTTTGCCGGCGCCCAGAAGAACATGGCTCCCGCCGGACTGACAGTAGTGATCATCCGGGAGGATCTGGCGGGCGGGCAGCTGCCCTTTACCCCCCTGATGATGGACTACAAGATCATGATCGACAAGGACTCCATGTACAACACCCCGCCCTGCTGGTGCATCTACATCCTGGGCCTGGTGCTGGACTGGCTGGAGGAGCAGGGGGGCGTGGCCGGCATGGAGGCCATCAAGCACAAGAAGGCCCAGATGCTTTATGACGTGATTGACAGCTCCCGCCTGTTTACCTGCGCGGTGGAGCCCGGCTCCCGCTCGGACATGAACGTGGTATTCCGCACTGGGAATGACGAGCTGGACGCCAAGTTTGTGGCCGAGAGCACTGCCGCCGGCTTTACCAACCTGAAGGGCCACCGCAAGGTGGGCGGTATGCGCGCCTCGATTTATAACGCTATGCCCATGGAGGGCGTGGAGAAGCTGTGCGACTTCATCCAGGCCTTCGACAAGGCCAACTGAACAACGAACAGGAGGGACAACTATGTTCCGAATCAAGACGCTGAATAAGATCTCACCCGCCGGCATCTCCGTGCTGGATCAGACCCGCTTTTCCATCAGCTCCGATGTGGAGAACGAGGACGGCATTCTGGTGCGCTCGGCGGATATGCATGAGTATGTCTTCCCCGAGGCCCTGCGGGCCATCGCCCGGGCGGGCGCGGGCACCAACAACATCCCCATTGACCGCTGCTCGGAGAACGGTATTGTGGTCTTCAACACCCCCGGCGCCAACGCCAACGCGGTGAAGGAGCTGGCCGTCTGCGCCCTGCTGCTGGCCAGCCGCAACGTGGTGGGCGGCGTGCAGTGGGTACGGGAGCAGGCCGGCGGCGGCGCCGACGTGGAGGCTGTGGTGGAGAAGGGCAAGAGCCAGTTTGTGGGCCCTGAACTCTCCGGCAAGATGCTGGGCGTGATTGGCCTGGGCGCCATCGGCGTGCAGGTGGCCAACATCGCCACCAAGCTGGGCATGACCGTGTTCGGCTACGACCCCTTCCTGTCGGTGGACGCGGCCCTCTCCCTCTCCCGGCTGGTGCACCGGGCCATGGATCTGGAAACCATCTATAAAAACTGCGACTACATCACCCTCCACGTCCCCCAGACGGCGGAGACCAAGGGGATGATCAACACTGACTCCATCAACATGATGAAGGGCCACGTGCGCATCATCAACCTGGCCCGGGGCGGGCTGGTGAACGACGACGACATGCTCCTGGCCCTGGACTCCGGCCGGGTGGCCGCCTATGTCACCGATTTCCCCAACAACAAGATCATCCAGGGCAAGAATGTGGTGACCATCCCCCACCTGGGTGCCTCCACCCCGGAGAGCGAAGAGAACTGCGCGGTGATGGCCGCCCAGCAGCTGCGGGATTACCTGGAAAACGGCAACATCAAAAACTCGGTGAATCTGCCCACCCTGGTGCAGGAGTGGAGCGGTATCTCCCGGCTGTGCGTCATTCACCGCAACGTGCCCGGTACCATCGCCAGCATCACCGGTGTGCTGTCCAAAGACGGGGTGAATGTGGAGAACATGACCAACAAGTCCAAGAAGGACTACGCCTATACCGTGGTGGACATGGGCAGCCGCATCAGTGAGAGCGTGGTCAACGAGATCCGCGCCATTGACGGTGTGCTGCGGGTGCGGGTGCTCAACCACTGATTAATTTATTCCCTGAGTCAATCAGAATAAAAACCGAACAGGCGCCGCCTCAATCCGAGGCGGCGCCTGTTTTATGTTTGCCGTTAGAACTCCCGGCGAATGAATATGCCGCAGGAGATGTGGTAGGAGAGAAGCAGCACTGCCGACGTAATTGCGGCCAGCAGCAATATCAGAAGGGGAATGGGGAGGTAGAAAATGGAGGTAATATTAATACCTGAGAGGTTAAAAATTCCCATACCGATGGCAAAGGCGGCAAAGACCGCACCGAATATCGCCGACATGACAATGCGGCTTTTCTGGGTGCCGTATCGAAACAGAATGGGGTAGAGTATGGCGTTAAGAATCAGACCCAGAATGGCACATGTTGCACAGGCGAGCAGCAATCCGCTCAGGCTATCCTTTCCTGCACGTCCGGTGAGGGCGGCAAGCAGAACGATTATCACGGAGAGGATAAAGGCAGCGGCACACACTACCAGCAAAAACAGGTACTTGGCCTGTACAATTCCCCGGCGGCCCACCGGCAGAGCAACGGCAAACCGATCCCAGCGGGCCAGTTCGTCGGCGGAGAAGGAGGACAGGGGAAGCACAAAAAGCATGACTGACAGGATAGTGGTAAAAAAGGAGGGATTACCCCAAAAGGCAAATATGGCGTACAGCGCCAACAGCATCGCATAAGTCTTCCAGTAGCTTTTCAGAATCAGTAAATCCTTGCGCAGCAGTCCCATCATTGTACGTCCCCCCTCACGGTATAGACCATAATCTCTTCCAGCGTCACCGGATCCACCGGCAGGTCGGGATAGCGCCGCCGGAAGGCCTGCCGATCCCGCACCAGGGCCTCGCACCCGAATTGGGTGCGCCGCACGCCCTGCAAAAGGGCGCCGTCCACCTGCTCCAGCTGGGCCGCCGTACAGGCCAGGCGGCCGTACCGTGAGAGGAGCACGTCCTTCTCCTCGGACAGCAGCAGCTCTCCCCGGTGGAGATAGGCGATGTAGTCCGCCGCCTTCTCCAGGTCGCTGGTGATGTGGCTGGAGAGGAGTACGGCGTGGGCTTCGTCCTGGATAAAGGCCAGCAGCTCCTCCAGA